>JBLHKE010000208.1:0-10919 GCA_047619485.1 Verrucomicrobiales bacterium
CGGCATCAAGGAGGTTCTGAAACCGTCTGAGGGACTCGTCTTCTATGTCGCGAAGGACTTTGGAATAGCGCGCGAACTCCTTCCTGGTCAGCCTGCCTTCAGACAGCTTTGCGCTAACGAATTCCTTGATCTGGGGTTCCCACTCCATCTGAACCGCCTCGAATTCTGCGTATTTCCGCGCGCCCTTCAACCATGCACATTTCGACGCCACTCGGGCGATCAATTTCATCGTTTCTGGGCTGAATTGCTCGGGTTTCGCGATCATCGCCTTCTCCCACTCCTCCAATTTTTGTTTGATTAGGCTGAGCTCTGATTCCTTTTCGTCGTTCCAGTCGCCATCGAAAGATGCGCTCCGTTTTTTGCTGTCATGTTTATGGTTCATCGACCTAACTACTCTCGCCGCTCGCGAAAACCAGATTCGGCGATTTTACCGCCTGCTCGGGTGGTTTTTTTGGGGGGATTCATGATTCCAGGAATACGGGGAGTCTTGTGGATCGCTTAGCGGATTGTTCTTCTCCATCCTCCCGGCGTTGTGCTTCCCTTGGTGGGACGGGATTGGAGATTTATGATGGCCTCAATGGAACAACTCACGCCGGGGGCGCGTGTGCTTTGCCGGGATGCGGAATGGTTGGCGACGCGGAAGGAGCCGGTCATGGCGCTCGGAAACCCATGGCGTTGCCACGAGACCGCAGAGGCAGTCTCACGCGTGACGCTGCTCAAGGAGTGGATCGCCGTCGAAAAGAGGACAAGCTGCGTCAGCCGGATCGACGTCGTGTCTGAAGCAATCACCCCGTATATTGTATCGTCAACGGCGGAGTTTCGTTAGAACAGGAAGACCCATGCAGGAAGTTCTCTGCCATAACATCTGGAAACGCGTCGGATCTTTGGCGCGAAAGGCTCGGCGCAGGAAAGCTGCGATCGCCTATGTGACCAAAGACCTGATCGGTTTCCGCCGGAATGACATGCTCGTGGTTGATGCGTCGGAAAATGCCGTCAAATCGGGTGAAACGGATGCCAGACTGCTCAGGGATCTACTGAAAAGGGGCGTTCAGATCTTCAGCTGTGATTCGCTTCACGCAAAACTGCTGTGGTTCGACCAGAAAGCGCTTGTCGGCTCGGGCAATCTGTCCCGGTCTTCCGAGCAGACTCTTGTCGAGGCCGGCGTCCTGAACGATCATCCCGGCACGGCGGCCTCGGTTGAGTCTCTCATCGAGCAACTCATACAGCAGTCTCCCAAATTGGAGGCCAGGGACATCAGTAGGCTTTGCCGGATAGAAGTGCTGCGGCGGGGCCGGGGTAGGCTCTCAAGTTCAAACCAGGGCAAGAAGCCCTCGGTCGCTGAACTTGGGAATCGCGTGTGGCTCATAAGTGTTCGCGAACTGCTGCGGGACCCCTCCGAGAGCGATCAGACCCAAATCGACGAGGCTGTTGAAGAGCTCAGATCAAGCGGGAATACAGCCGGCTCAGAAGTCGGATGGATTCGCTGGAGCGGTGGAAGCCGTTTTGTCCGCGAATGTCGCGAGGGAGACCTGGTGATTCGAATCTGGCGAAGCAACAAGGCGAAACAACCGGGGCGGGTCTGCCCCGCGACGCCGGTGCTTTTGAAGCAGAGGGCCGGTCGTGGAATGCGTTTTTTTGTTTCAGAGTCGATTGCTTCACCGAAACACCTCGCATGGGGCCAGTTCAAGCGGCTGCTTCGCGAATGCGGTTTTGCGCCAAAAGTCGGCTCTCATACGGCGCGGGAGTTGGATCAAGATCTCGCGGATCCGCTTGCTGAAACTTCGAGCTGTTCACAGCTCGAAGGAGGCGCTTACCTACCCGGGCGACCACGGGGAGGATTACGCGCTCCGTTGTATTGTCTTTTCATCATGAGCAGGGGACTCACAGAATGCTTGACTGACAGATTGCCGGCCACCAAGTCGGGCGACTTCTTATTCGGCAAGGGGCGGGGAAATGAGATCCCCCGCCATTTGCTCAAATATCGGCCAGTGGTGAAGCTGCGCGTTCGTGAGCGCATTGGCTTTCTTGTTTGCCACACTTCCATCAATCACAACCGGAGAACCAAATCTCGATGGGTCATCATGACCGGGGGCATGGCCAATCAATTCCGCCCAACGAGGCCCTGCTTCACTCGCCATCATCAAAACTCGACCACCCAGTCTTAACCAACCGTTTTGAAGACATCGACCATTGCTCCAGGGACCCGCGTTAATATCCGCTGCGAAGAGTGGCTGATTCGGCAGGTTGATCGCACGTCCTCAGGAACGCGCATCTTTGGCGTGGTCGGGCTATCGCCGCTCGTGGCGGGCAAGGAGGCGCGGTTTCTTGAGGACATCGAGAGTCAGGAGGGGGAGATTGAGATTGTCGATCCGAGAAACACCAAGGCGGTTTCCGATAACAGCCCGTTCTACCGCGAATCGCGCCTGATCCTGGAGTCACATTTTCGCGCGTCCACTCCCAACGACACATCGCTCCACATCGGGCACCAGGGCGCCATGGACGTGCTCCCATTCCAACTCGAGCCGACGACTCTCGCGCTCTCACAGCCTCGCCAGCGCATCCTCATCGCCGATGCCGTCGGCCTCGGGAAGACGATCGAGTGCGGGATCCTGCTCTCCGAGCTGATCAAACGGGGCAAAGGCAGGCGCATCCTCGTCGTCGCTGTGAAATCAATGCTCACCCAGTTTCAGAAGGAACTCTGGTCGCGATTTTCACTCCCGCTTACACGCCTCGACAGCGCTGGTCTCCAGCGCGTCCGCCGTCACATTCCGACAAATCACAACCCGTTCCACTACTACGACAGATCGATTATCTCGATCGACACCCTGAAGCAGGACGGCGAATACCGGACCCACCTCGAGAGCGCCTGGTGGGATATCATCGTTATTGATGAGGCGCACAACGTCGCAGAGCGGGGCGCCAGCGGCGGTGGCGGCAACTCCCTGCGCTCCCGGACGGCCAAGCTCCTCGCGTCGCGCTCCGACTCTCTGATCATGCTCTCGGCTACCCCGCATGACGGCAAACGCGAATCCTTCGCCAGCCTGATGAACATGCTCAACCCGACCGCCATCAAGAACCCGAAGGACTACGGCCCGGCGGACATCGACGGCCTGTTCATTCGCCGATTTAAAAAGGATGTGAAGGACCAGATCTCCGGAAGCTTTCCTGAGCGGGTCGTCCGCACGCCGAAGGTTCCCGCCTCCGGTAAAGAGGAGGCCGCCTATGGCCACCTTGCCAGCCTCAAGTTCGCTTCCATGGACCAGGGCCGATCCGGCGGCAAGGTCCTCTTCCGCACACTGCTGGAAAAGGCGCTGTTCTCCAGTCCTGACGCCTGCTCGTCGACGATCCGCGAGCGCATCAAGCGTCTTGCCAAAAAGGACGTTCCGGAGGCGGCCGCCGACATTACTGAATTGGAGTCCCTCCTTGAGACCGTCGGTGAAATCACCCCCGAGCATTTCGCCAAGTTCCAAAATCTGCTTGCCCTCATCACTCCGAAATCCCCGGCAAGCATCGGTTGGAATCCCAAAGACGAGTCCGACCGCCTGGTCATCTTCACCGAGCGCATTGACACCCTCAATTTCCTCCACCAACGCCTCCCCGGTCCGCTCAAGCTGAAAGAGACACAGGTGCGCAGGCTCCACGGCGGGCTCAGCGACACCGAGCAACAGGAGATCGTCGAGGCTTTTGGTTCGGCAGACAGCCCACTGCGACTGCTCATCGCATCGGATGTCGCCTCGGAGGGCATCAACCTCCATCACCAGTCCCATCGGCTCATCCACTTCGACATCCCATGGTCGTTGCTGACCTTCCAGCAACGCAATGGCCGCGTCGATCGCTACGGCCAGACCGAACAGCCCGAGATCTACTACCTGCTCACCGAGAGCGCCAACGAGAAGATCCGGGGCGATCAACGCATCCTCGAGTTGCTCATCGAGAAGGACGAAGAGGTGCAGCGCAATATCGGCGACCCCTCAGAATTCACCGGCCTGCACACCACCGAGGAGGAAGAGATCGCCGTCGGCCTGGCCATGGAGTCGGGGGCGACTCCTGAGGTGGCTCTGGAGGAGACATTCTCTGCGACCTCCGCGAGCGAGGATTGGTTCCAGGCATTTCTCAACGCGGAGTCCCCGACAAGCCAGGCGGGATCATCCGATCAGAGCGATGAATCCCGCCCATCTGCGACCGTTTCAAATCCAAGCCTCTACGAGAGCGACTACCACTGGGCGAAAGAAGGGTTCGAGACGCTTCGCAGCAATAACGTTCCGATCACCGTCGATGACGACGAGCGCGCCAAGCAGCTGACCCTTTCAATCCCACACGATCTGAAACGCCGCCTAGATAAATTCCCGTCCGAGATCCTCAGTTCGGAAACCGGACTGTTGAGCCTGACCACGGATCGAAAGGCAATCAACCAGGAGATTGTTCGCTGCCGCGCGGAGGAAGGAATGTGGCCGCGGCTGCACCTGCTCTGGGAGCAGCACCCGGCCCTTCGGTGGATGCAGGACAAGCTCCTCAGCAAATTCGGTCGCAACCAGGCCACCTGCATCCACCTGCGTCACCTCGAGCCCGGAGAGCGCATCATCCTCGGCACGGGCATTATCCCGAACCGCAAGGGGCACCCGCTCATCCAGCGCTGGTATGGCATCCAATTCATTGGCGGCAAACTCAAGACCACCCTCGATCTCGAGGAGATCATCGCCCGCACACGTTTCGCCGAAGATCACCCAAACCCGGACAACCCGATCGACTTTGCTTCCGTCGAATCCCTTTTCCCTGAGACCGTCGAATGCCTGACCATCCATCTGTCGGAAGCCCGCGACCAATTTCGAGCGCAGACCGAGCCTGAGATTCAGCGCCAGCTGGACAAGCTCAAGGCCTTCCTCGACACCCGCACAACAAACCTGGAAATGGACTTTATGGCGGCCGTTGAAAAGGGCCTCAGTTCCACCAAGGAATACCGTAAACAGAAGAAGGAACAGGAGGAGCGCGAAATCAGAAAAAAGCACGACGACTACAAAGCCTGGATCACCGAAACCATGGAGACCGAAGACTCGCCCTCCATCCGCCTATTCGCCGTATTTGGAAATTTTGACGCTTGAGACCCGCCATGCACGGAATCACAAATCATCGCGAGTATTACACCGAGCACTACTTCGCCGAACTGCTCGGCGGCGACCTGAAAGACACGCTCGATGGTTGGAGGGAGACCGCGCTGGAGTTCCCTGACTCCGAAGAACACCGCGAGCCGCCAGCTCGAATCCGTGGCCTTGCCCGCGAGTATTTCAAGAGCATCGAGCGCCTCCAGCGTTCCGGTGGCGACGAGGATGCCATCGCCAAACAGCAGCGCGTTTTTCTCACCGCCTTGCTCCCGATTCTGGGATACTCCCTCCAGCCATCTTGGAGAGCCTTGGGAGAGGGGAGTAACGCCATCCGCATTCCACTCCTCGGCGAAGTCACCACCCAGTCCGGGGCCCCGGCCCTTTGGCTCATCGAAGCCCTCCCGCCTGGCGCCTCCGATGACGATCTTACCTCCGATCCCCTCGGCCTCTCGCCCGCCGAATCCCAATACACCGACGATCCACAGCACGACGACCCCCAGCTCCCCGGCGCGCCGCCCGCCTCAGCGACTGGAGAACCCGACCGCACCTGGGAGGACATTCTCAGCAAAGACATCTACGGCCTCGACGAGCCGCCTCGCTGGGCGCTCTTCGTCTCCCTCGGCCAGATCGTCCTCTGCGACCGCATGAAGTGGGCCGAGCGCCGCTTCCTCTCCTTCGACCTGCGGGAGATCTTCAATCGCCGCGACGATCCCAGCTTCCGCGCCGCCGCCGCCCTCCTCCACCGCGACTCCACCTGTCCGACGGATGGTCTCTCGCTGCTCGACGGGCTCGACGAATCCTCGCACAAGCACGCCTTCGCGGTCTCCGAAGACCTCAAGCTCGCCGTCGTCGCCTCCATCGAGGACATCGCCAATGAGGCCGTCTGGTATATCCGCAACGTCCGCAAGGAAGGCGTCTTCAACGAACCCGACCAGAAGCTCGAACAGGAACTCACCCGAGGCTGCCTACGCTACCTCTACCGCCTCCTCTTCTGCTTCTACCTCGAAGCCCGGCCCGAGCTCGGCTACCTGCCCGTCAAATCCGAGGAATACCTCAAGGGCTACTCGATCGAATCCCTGCGCGACCTCGAGATGATTGAGCTCGAGACCGACGAGATGCGCGACGGCTTCTTCCTCCACGACTCCATCAAGACCCTCTTCCGCCTCATCTACGACGGTCGCCAGCACACCGAGGGCGACACGCTCGGGCTTACCGACCACTCGCGGCAGTCCATCCACCAGGACTTTGAGATCGCCCCCCTCCAGAGCCACCTGTTCGATCCCAAAGGCACCCCGTACCTCAGCAAGTGCAGGCTGCGCAACCACGTCCTCCAGCGCGTCATTCGCCGTCTCTCGCTCGGCAATGCCGGCCGCGGCAGGAACTCCCGGGCCGGCCGCATTTCCTACGCCACGCTCGGCATCAACCAGCTCGGCGCCGTCTACGAAAACCTCCTTTCCTACTCCGGCTTCTTCGCCAAGGAAGAACTCTTCGAGGTCAAGCCCGCCAAAGAAGACCACAACCCGCTCGAACACGCCTACTTCGTCACCGCCGCCCAGCTCGAAGACTACACCGACGACGAGCGCGTCTACCGGCAGGTTGAGGGAGCCAACTCCCTCCTGCGCCACGAGAAGGGCAAATTCATCTACCGCCTCGCCGGGCGCGCCCGCAAGAAATCCGCCTCCTACTACACCCCCGAGTCGCTCACCCAGTGCCTCGTCAAATACGCCCTCAAAGAACGCATCGGAGAAAAGCCCGAGGACGAGAACTGGCTTCCGGCCGATGACGTTCTGCGCCTCACTGTCTGTGAGATGGCCGTTGGCTCCGCGGCGTTCTTGAACGAGGCGGTCAATCAGCTCGCCGAAGCCTACCTCCGCCGGAAACAGCAGGAGCTGGGTGAAACCATCCCGCACGAGGACTACACCCGCGAGCGGCAGAAGGTGAAAATGTTCCTCGCCGACAACAACGTCTTCGGCGTCGATCTCAATCCCACCGCCGTCGAACTCGCCGAGATCTCCCTCTGGCTCAACACGATTTACGAGGGAGCCTTCGTGCCCTGGTTCGGTCTCCAACTCGCCAACGGCAACTCCCTCATCGGCTGCCGCCGCGAAACTTACGCCACGCATCTGCTCGTGGCCCGGAAAGGGAAGGGCGGAGCCAAAGCCCGCTGGCCCGAAGAAGCCCCCGTGCCGCTTAACTACGGCGAAGCCACTCACTCCACCGCCCCGGAGGGGCAGCCACATGGTAGCCGGGGGTCGAGCGAGGAACGAGCGACCACCCCCGGAACAAAGCCCGAGCCGGACCCGCGCCCCGGAGGGGCGCCAGAACCCGCCACGCGCCCGAACGACGGCGTCTACCATTGGCTCCTCGGCGACCCCGGCATGTCGAACTACACCGACAAGGTCATCAAATCCCTCGCCAAGACCCAACTCGACAAATTCACCGCCTGGCGCAAAACCTTCGTCGCCCCCTTCGACGAGACCGACCTCCCCGAACTCGTCGCCCTCTCCGACGCCGCCGACGAACTCTTCCGCCGCCACCTCGAAACCACCCAGCGCCTGCGCCGCGAAACCACCGACCCGCTCACCGTCTGGGGACAGGACGAAGCGGTCACAGCCCACATTGCCAGTTCCAAACGCACCACCACCCACGAGAAAGACAAACGCTGGGCCAAAACGATCAAGCACCCCTACAGCCCCTACAGCCGCCTCAAGCTCGCCATGGACTACTGGTGCGCCCTCTGGTTCTGGCCCATCGAAAAGGCCGACCTCCTGCCCAGCCGCCAACAATTCCTCACCGAGATCGGCCTCCTCCTCGGCCACATCCCCGGCTTCAGCGTCCAGGAAGAACAGGGCGAGTTCGACAGCCTCATCGTCGAAGTCCAGGGCCACGAGATCGAAATCGACCAGTCCGAACTCGAACTCGGCAAAGACAACGAAACCGTCGTCGACACCAACAAACTCTGCCAGCAGTCCGACCGCCTCGCCCTCGTCCGCACCATCGCCAACGAGCGCAAGTTCTTCCACTGGGAACTCGAATACGTCGACCTGTTTGCCGAGCGCGGCGGTTTTGATCTGATTCTGGGGAATCCTCCGTGGGTGCAAATTGCATGGAGTGAGGACGACCTTTTAGCAGAGTCGAATCCATTTATCCTGACTCGCGGCTATTCGGCTCCCAAAACTCGAAAATGGGCAGAAGAAAATGGAGTGCTCGACGATCCGAAACAACGCGCGGATTATTTTGGTGAATACTTGGAATTCAGCGGCACACAGGAGTATCTCAACGCGAACCAAAATTACTCCTTGTTGAAGGGCCAAAAGGCGAACCTTTACAAGTGCTTTCTTCCACGCGCATGGAGCCTGACAAATCAGTATGGAGCGACTGGGTTCCTTCACCCTGAGGGAATATACGATGATCCAAAGGGAGGAGCTCTTCGGAAAAATCTATACCCGCGCTTGCGCAGGCACTTCCAATTTCAGAACGGATTATTCCTCTTTCCTGATGTTGCACATCGCGCCAAGTATTCGATCAACATCTACGGAGGCCCGTCTACGCCCAAAATCACGTCCATTTCCAACCTTTTCGCGGTCAAGACAGTTGACCGATGCTTTACACATTCAGGAAGCGAAATTCCTCCCGGATTCAAGGATGACGAGGGCCACTGGGCACTAACGGGCCACCGAGATCGGATCGTTAGAATCGGGGAAAAGGAACTTTCTCTTTTCGCTCGCCTATACGACACCGAAGAAACTCCCCTCCTCGAAGCACGTTTACCATCGCTACACACGAACCAATTGGTGGCGGTTCTGGAGAAGTTTGCTGACTTCCCGAAACGAGTTATCGACCTCGGCGAAGAAGTCTTCGCGACTCAGCACTGGAATGAAGTTAATGCTCAAAATGATGGCACCCTCGAGCGCGAAACGAGATTCCCTATTTCACCGGAACAGATGATCTTTTCTGGCCCTCATTTTTACGTCGGAAACCCAATATATAAAACTCCGCGAGAAATATGCACAGAAAAAGGTCACTACGACATACTCGATCTTGCGTTCTTGCCGGACGATTATCTGCCAAGAACAAATTATCGCCCAAGCTGCTCGTCCGAAATCTATGTTCAACGCACGCCGACAATCGACTGGGACAGAAATAGAAAAGTCACAGATTTTTATCGCTTGGCCTGGAGGCGCATGCTCCCGCCAGCGAATGAAAGAACGTTGATAGCGACGATTCTCCCAAAGGAATCCGCGCATCTACATACAGTGGTTTCCGCGTCCTTCGGGTCGAGCTATGAAATGCTCAATGTAACCGCGTGGATGCAATGCATCGTCGGAGATTACTCCATTAAGGTTTCTGGAAAAAACGATCTGACATCAGGCGGGCTCTTCTCTTTTCCTTACATTGCTTCTAGTTGCTCGATGCCGCTGCGAGTATTGGCCCTCAACTGCCTCACCACGCACTACGCCGATCTCTGGTCGGAATGTTGGGACGAGGGCTTCCGCGCCCAGAGCTGGTATGGCGACGATCCGCGCCTCGACCCGGACTTTTGGCGCCAGCTGACGCCCGAGTGGGGGCGGGATTGCGCCTTGCGCACCGACTACGCCCGCCGCTGGGCGCTGGTCGAGCTCGACGTCCTCGTCGCCCGCGAACTCGGCCTCACCCTCGAAGAGCTCCAGACCATCTACCGCGTCCAGTTCCCCGTCATGCGCCAGTACGAGGCCGACACCTGGTATGACCAGAACGGCCGCATCGTCTTCACCAACAGCAAAGGCCTCCCCGGCGTCGGCTACCCCCGCAACGCCAAACCCAAAGAAGGCGACCCCATCGGCTGGAACGACATCAAAGACCTCCAAACCGGCGCCGCCCAACGCACCATCACCGACACCACCCTCCCGACCGGCCCCGTAGAACGCATCATCACCTACCAAGCCCCTTTCACCAAATGCAACCGCGAGACCGACTACGAACAGGTGTGGGCGACGCTGGATCAAATCAAGGAATCTGTCTAATCTACCCGACTACATGATCACGAATATCCGAATTCAGAATTTCAAAGGATGGAGAGACACTCGCGAATTGCGGCTCGCCCCCATCACCGTGCTTTTCGGCGGGAATAGTTCCGGGAAATCGAGTATCGGCCAGTTTCTGATGATGTTGAAACAGACGACGGAGTCGAATGACCGCATCGCAGGGCTCCAACTCGGTGGCGGCCAGCGTTCGATCGTCGACATGGGAACATGGGAGGACATGGTCTATGGCCATAAATCGGAGACAGAATTGTCCTTTGATCTGGGTTGGGAACTGCCCGAGGCGATCACAGTGAACGATCCGATCAAGGACCGGGATGTCACTGGAAGCCATGTGTCACTTGCGGCCCACATGTGGCAATCACTGTCCAAAGAAGGAGCGGGCTCGGTCCGCTGCAAAGAATTTCGCTACTCGTTGTCCGAAGCAGAACAGGAGATACTGAACGCCCGGTTTGTCCCGTCGAAGAAGGAGCCCGGAAAGTATGAAGTCGGCGTGAGAGGGCTGAACCTGGTGCGCACCAAAGGACGAGGTTGGCATTTTCCTCCGCCACAACGATTTTACGGTTTTCCGAATGAGGTGAACGCCTATCACCAGAACGCGCAGGGTCTTGAGGACTTGAGCCTGTCCGTGGAGACACTGTTTCAAAGGATTGCCTACCTCGGTCCCCTGAGGGCCCACCCAAAGCGCCAATACATTTGGTCGGGGGAAACGCCGCCGGATGTGGGAATCGAGGGCGAGAACTGGTTGAGCGCCTATCTCAGCAGCGTTGAACGCAGGATCAGTCCCGGCATGGGTGAG
>JBLHKE010000209.1:0-10905 GCA_047619485.1 Verrucomicrobiales bacterium
GAGGGCATCGCCGCCTGAGAGCGCGAGACGCGCTCTCTCAGCTAAGGGGTTGTCAGGAAATAAGTCATACAAAGATGCGCAGGAATTTTAGCCAGCACCAAGGCAGATTTCAGCGAGTATAGCGGGCTATTTGAGTTGGAAGCGAACGCGGGTGATGGCCAAAATAACCAGCAGATTGTAGGAGTTATTTACTGACAAGCCCTAAGATCAATAATCGCGATTCAACATGTAGTCAGCGAACCCGCGCAGCACCTCGCCCTTCTTCCCAAACACATCAAGCGAGTCGACCGCCCTCTTCGTCAACCGCCGAGCCTCTTTGCGCGAAGCCTCCAACCCGTAGATCGCCGGATACGTCGCCTTACCCACCGCCTCATCCTTGCCAGCGCTCTTGCCGAGTTTTTCCGTCGTCTGCGTGACGTCGAGAATGTCGTCGATCACTTGGAATGCCAACCCTAAGGAATAGCCAAAGTCGCTCAGCGCCTGCAGTTGCTTCGGCGTCGCATTCGCACTCATTCCGCCGAGCCGCAGCGAGCACTTCAACAGCGCCGCCGTCTTGCTCTCGTGGATAAATTTCAACTCGCGCTTACCGAGTCCTGCCCCCTCCCCCTCCATGTCCATGACCTGGCCACCGATCAGATGTTGGCTGCCGGAAGTCACCGCCAGATCCATCACCATCTCAGAAACCGGGTAGCGTTTGGTCGCGTTTGCACCGGCGACAAACTCGAAGGCCATCGCCTGCAACGCATCGCCAGCCAAGACGGCCGTGCCTTCACCGTAAACCGTGTGGCAAGTCGGCACGCCACGGCGGAAATCGTCGTCGTCCATGCTCGGCAGATCGTCGTGGATCAGCGAGTAGGTGTGGATGCACTCGACCGCAGCCGCCAGCGGTAGCGCTAGTTCGGCCTCTCCCCCACAAGCCTCCGCTGCCGCCACGCACAGGATCGGGCGCAGGCGTTTCCCACCAGCGAACAGGCTGTGTCGCATCGCTTTGTGCAAGGTCGCCGGCCGTGTGGTGGCGCGTGGAACCCGTTTCTTCAGGTCGGACTCGACCAGTTTGCGTGTCTTTTCGACGTAGGCTTTGAGATCCATCGTTCTAGTCTACTAGGAGTTCCGCAATTTGCACCGCGTTCAAGGCAGCGCCCTTGCGCACCTGATCGCCGACCACCCAAAAACTCAACGCGTTCTCCAACACGATGTCCTTGCGGATTCGCCCGACCAGACAATCGTCCTGATCCGTCGTGTCCAACGGCGTCGGGAACTCCATATTCGCTGGGTCATCGATCACCCCAACCCCGTCCGCTGCCGCAATCAGCTCGCGTGCCTTCTCCACATTCGGGACGCTATCGAACTGCGCGGTCACAGCGATCGAGTGCGAGCGGTAGACCGGCACGCGCACGCAGGTCACCGACGCGTGGAAATCCGGAGCACTGAGAATTTTGCGCCCTTCGTTCTCCATCTTCATCTCCTCCTTCGTGTAGCCATTTTCCAAAAAGGCATCCACCTGCGGGATGACGTTGAAGGCGATCTGCTTCGGGTAGACACTGAGCTCGACCGGCTCGCCGGCAGAGATAGCCTTGACCTGATTCTCCAGCTCGAGGATGCCCTGCGCACCACTGCCAGAAACTGCCTGGTAGCTTGAGGCGATGACGTTCTTCACTCCCCAAGCGCGATGCAACGGTGCCAATCCCATCAAGGTCACGATCGTCGTGCAATTCGGGTTTGCGATGATCCCCTGGTGCAACTTGGCCGCCTCCGGGTTCACTTCCGGAACCACCAGCGGCACCGTCTCGTCCATCCTGAAAGCGGATGAGTTGTCGATCACCACCGCACCAGCCGCGACAGCATGCTTAGCGAACTCCAGAGATATCCCGCCTCCGGCACTGAAGAGGGCAATATCAACCCCTTCAAACGACTCCGGAGTCAGCTCCTTGACGATCACCTCCTCACCTTTAAACTTCAGAGTCTTCCCCGCTGAGCGGGCAGAAGCGAGTAGGCTGAGAGTGCCGACCGGAAACCCCCTCTGCTCAAGGCAGAGGAGCATCTCGGCACCGACCGCGCCGGTAGCCCCGGCGATGGCAACATGATAGGACTTGCTCATAGTGAATTCGTATCCAAATTTTGGGACGCCAGACTAACGTATCACCCGCAAGATGCAACGCCCCACTACTAGAATCGAAGTCTCCGTCCCGGAGCAAAAACTCACTCTTTTCATCGACGACCTCGTTGCCGCAACCTACCCGATTTCCACCTCCAAATTCGGGCTTGGCAGCGAAGAAAATAGCAATCGCACCCCGCTCGGTGCGTTCCAGATCAAAGAGAAAATCGGCGCAGAGCACCCGATCCACACCATCTTCAAAGGTCGCCTCCCCGAGGGTAGTTGGGAATCCAAGCAGATCGTGGAAGACGACCTCATCCTCAGCCGAATCCTATGGTTAGAAGGCCTAGATCCGGAGAATGCCAACACCGTCGACCGCTACATCTACATCCACGGCACCAACCAAGAGGAGTTGATCGGCACTCCAGCCAGCCACGGATGTGTGCGCATGCGTAATCTAGACATGATCGAGCTCTACGACCTCGTGGCTGCGGACGCCCCTGTTTTTATCGACGCTTGAGGTAGATTTATTCCATTGCAATTCCTTATAGCACACCTAGCTTTACCGCCGAGTTTACCGGAATACCCGGGCAGATTCACAAAATCCACACTAGCAGAGAAGTCATTAATATGAACAATTCCATCAAACTCATCCTCGCTGCGGCCGCAGCCATGTTCGCTTTCGCATCGTGCGCCAGTAAAGAAGTACCGGCTCCGACACAGCAAGCTCCAACTAACGACGGCGGCGTCTACTCGGACAAGTAGTCCCAGCTGACAAACTTTTCGAAAGCGGTCAGGTGCTTCGGTGCCTGGCCGTTTTTTTGTGCCCGTGACAGAAGTTGCAACCCGTCGCCACTCTACAAACCCGTCGGATGGTCCAGAAACGCTTCCGTCACGCCGAACTGATCCGCTAGGTGCTTCGCTAGCGCGCGAACCCCAAAGGTCTCGGTCGCGTAGTGCCCACCGTAGATCACATTCACCCCCAGTTCTTGCGCCGCCGTGTAGCTCCAGTGCGGCCCCTCGCCGGTAATGAACGTATCGATCCCATCAGCCGCGATCGCATTGATCTCTCCACCCGCGCCACCAGTGATCACTCCCACGACGCCCGCGTCCCCGTTGCCGCCTGAACAGACGTGAACCTTCGATCCGACCGCTCGCTCGACCTTGCCGGCCAGCTCTAACAAAGTCACATCCAACACCTGCTGCAATCCGAGCTTGATCCCCTTCCAATCGAAGAACGGCTTCACCCCATCCATGCCAAGAGCCTGTGTCAGCAGAGCGTTGTTCCCCAGCTCCGGGTGAACATCTAGCGGAATGTGGCAACTGTAGATGGCCAAACCAGCGTCCATCGCCAGCTTCAGCTTCTCGTGCAGCCCGCCCACAATCGGCTGCGCACCCGACCAGAACATGCCGTGGTGGACGATCAGCAGATCAGCCCCGGCCGCCACCGCATCGCGCACCACTGGCAGCGACGCATCCACTGCGGCGACCACTTTGTTCACCTCCGTGTTTCCAGTGAGCTGCAAACCATTCATCGCACCGGGGTAGTCGGGAATCTCAGCAACCCTCAGGGTCTGATCGAGGTAGTTGATGATCGAGTGAAGGTCAGCCATGACTGAACCTACGCCGATCCCGGGCGCTAGTTCCAGCAAGAATTCTGACACTGGCACTCCGATTGCCGCCGCGTCACGATCCTGTCCAAGCAACGCTTCCGCGACGTGGTATTGAGCGTCTAAATCCTCGTTCAGAGCCTCGCGCGCGACCGATTCTAGGCGCTGGAAATTCGACTCTCGTGGAGCATTTCAAGACTTGCCAGCCAAGCCGAGCGATCACGGGGAGAATCAGCCATGGCGGCATTCATGGTGCCACCCCAGCAAGCGGTCAAACCGGGAGCAGTTAGATTTCCGCGACACAAACTTCACTACTCAAATTACACGCCTTATTATTCATGCTTTCCGCGGCAATGTTTACATTTATGCCGTATATCATTGTGACGAGGGGAAAACCTCGCAACTCAATCCACAACCCACTGGAAGAAAGAACCTTACAATGAAAACATCCATCCTCTTGGTATCCATCCTCAGCCTCAGCCTCCCCCTTGCTATCGCAGACAACGCTCTGCCAGTGACCAAGGAGAAGCAGGACGCCCTAACTCCTGATGCAGTCCTCACGGATCTCTCTGCCGGCAATAAACGCTTCGTCGAAGGCAAGCTCAGCGAGCCAAAGGTGAAAGCCCGCGTGAAGGCATCGACCACCGGCCAGTAGCCGAAGGCCTTCATCCTCTCATGCATCGATTCGCGAGTGCCGGTCGAGCAGGTGTTCGACCAAGGCTTCGGTGATGTCTTCGTCGGCCGCGTAGCTGGTAACATCGAGAACGGCGACCAACTCAGCACGATGGAATTCGCAGCCGCAGTCTCCGCCGTTAAAGTCATCATGGTCCTCGGACATGAGGCCTGCGGTGCCGTCAAAGGTGCCTGCGACCATGTCAAGATGGGCAACCTCACCGGTCTCCTCGAGAACATCGATCCCGCCATCAAAAAGGTGAAGGGTCATGAGGACAAAGGACGCAACTCGAAGAACAAAGAGTTCGTTGCCGAGGTCGTGAAGATGAATGTCGCCGAGACCCGTCGCGGACATCCGCAAGCGCAGCGAGGCACTCGCCAAGCTCGAGAAGGAAGGCAAGATCAAGGATCGTCGGAGGCGTCTACTCGCTGCAGACCGGCGAGATCACCGTCCTCGACTAGTCAGAAAATTCTAATATTGGTTGGTAGGGGCGTAGTCGCTTGGTAGGCGGCCGCGCCCCTCATCACGTACCTTCACTTGTCAGTCGCCAGATGAGAAGGGCTGCCACGGAAAACTAGGCCTCTGACCTCACGCGCCGAGACGAGCCACCCCTATGGTTTCTGCTCGATTTTCGATTCGATGTCCACCGGCAGTTTCGGGGCTTTCTTCTTTGCAACTTTCTTCGCTTTCGCCGTTTTCTTCGCTTTCGCTGGTGCAGCCTCAGGCTCCTCTTCACCCGCGTGCACAGGAACCACCTTGATTTCAACATCCACGGGCACCGCACGCAGACCTGAGATGATCCTTTCCAAACGATCGATCGTCTGGTCGGCCAAAGTCTGCGGCTTCGAGTAGCCAACACCAGCCGTCGCGATCGTCTCTTTGATATCGTCGAGACCTTTGGTGAAGGCCTTCATGCCACCGAGCATCCGCGTGACTGGATCGTTCTCGCCAGCCCCACCCATTAGTTGATTGCGGGCGAAGGTCTTCTTGATCTCCCCCCAGCGGGCAGCCTCGTCCTCTGTGAATCGCTCTTCGAGTTCGCGGAACTTGAGAAGGTTCGCCTCCGCTCCGTCGGTCAATGTCTGCGACTCGTTCTCGTAGTGATCAACGATCAGTTCCTCGACCTCCTCATCCGTCATCAGACCAAGGATCTTCTCGGCGATGCGGTTCATGTTGCGGTAGCTACCCTGCAGCTTGAACGCCGGCTCGGTGCGGTAGGCATCCTCCATCGCGGCACTCCGGATGTACTCAAGGTTCACGCGCAAGATGGTATCGCGGACGCGCATGAGCTTCTTCATCACGCTGACGAGTTCATCGATCTCCTCAACCGAATAGTTGCCTTCGAAATCGATGCCCTCCTGCGAACCGCTCTCGGTCAGTTGCATGATCGCGTAGACATCTTTCTGGCTGCGGCTCGCTAGCTTCGAGAGCACCGGGTTGCTCGTCAGGCAGTTCTCAATGTAGCTGTCCTTGAATGCTGCCTCGTGCCCGCCGAGAATATCACCGAGGTTGTAGGTGTCGGCCCGGTTGGCGAGCATGTCTGGGATCTGGAACTTACCACCACTCTCGGTGTAGGGGTTGCCAGCCATGACGACCGCGACTTTTTTACCACGTAAGTCGTAAGTTTTTGCCTGGCCTTCGTAGACGCCCTCGATCTTGCGCTGACCGTCACACAGCGAGATGAATTTTTGCAAAAACTCTGGGTTGCAGTGCTGGATATCATCGAGATACAGCATGATGTTGTCGCCCATCTCGAGCGCCAGGTTGAGCTTTTTAATCTCTTCACGCGCACTCGCGTTTGGTGCATCGGCTGGGTCGAGCGAGGTCACGTCGTGGCCGATCGCTGGTCCGTTGACCTTCATAAAGGTCACGCCAATGCGGTTGGCGATGTATTCCATGAGGGTCGTCTTGCCGTAACCGGGAGGTGAGACTAGCAACAGCAAGCCCATGCGGTCGGTGCGAGTATCACTGCCGGCGGTGCCCATCTGCTTGGCGAGGTTGTCACCAACCATCGGCAGGTAGACTTGGTCAAGCAGGCGGTTGCGCACAAATGAGCTCATCACGCGCGGCTTAAACTCGTCCAGACGCATGACTTTGCGCTTCGCCTCCACCAGCTCTGTTTTCAGGTGTTGGTAGGCTTCGAAGCGTGGCACGATATCACGCTCGAAACGGATGAGTTTTTGGCTGAATGCCAGGAAGTCGAGCTGGTAGCTCTTGTCGTCGGCGATCGATGCGTGGCTACCCAGCAGGCCTTCGACCACCGCAGAGGTCGACACGTCGGACACTTCGGTTCGTTGGAACCCGCCGCGCAGGAGATGCGCCGCGGCCTCCTCGATGTAAGAATCCTCTGGCGACTCGGCACTGCCACGGATCCAATCGAGAATAATCTGATAGAGCGCCGCCACGTCATCAGCAACCCCTTCGCAGGCGGCCGCGAACGCTTTGTCGACGCGCTTGCTCGTGAGCACTTGCTTGAAATGCGTCACGATTGCAGCCGACTCCGGACTCACGGTGAAGCTCGCGTCGTCCTGCAGCTCGTTGAAAAGGTATTCGGCAGCGCCTGCCTCGATCTCAAACGGGGTGCCATCGACAAATTTAGCGACCAGCGACTCGATCTCGTCGATGTATTCCTGCTGGGCTTTCTCGTTGGCGAATGTTTTCGCCATCAACCCGAAAGACAAAATTTTCTTCTGCAGCGTCTCGTTCGATGCGCCCTGGTGGCACCAGAAGAGAATCGCCAGCGCGCGTGCGGCTGGGGTGAAACGCAACAGGCCAATCCCCTCGTGGACAGGAACCAGAGCCGAAAGGATTTTCAACGCATCCTGATCATGGACTCCTTTCGTGTATCCCTCCGCATAGCGAGGCCCCATGAACTGCTGGATTTCATCGAGCGTCGGCAAGGAGTCATGCTCGGCCAGATATTTCCACGCGAGGTATTCGGCGCGGTAGACATCTGAATTTTCGGAGACGACCAACTGCTCCCAGACCGCTCGGGTCTTGAGGAACTCGTCGTCGTCGATCTGCTCGAAGAAGTCGGTGCCGCCAAGGTGGAAGAACATCTCGTCTTCGCGTGGAACCATGCTGAGATCGAGCGCCTGCGTGTTGACGGAGAACTTGTGCTTGCCGAACTGGATGATGTTCTTGCCATCGACGTAGAGTTCGTTGCGGTCCTTCAGCTGGCGGACGGAATCCTCACGGATCGTCTTCAGCTGCGTCTGGATGTCGTCGGCTTTAACGCTGTCACCTAGCTCTGTGAGCTGCGCAATCACATCGCGCACCTTGTCGATCATCAGATCGCTGGCGAGGTAGCCGTTGATCTCGTTGATGGTCTCGAATCCGGCGACCCGGTTGCGGATGCCCTTGAGAATGCGTTCGCCGGAGCGAACAAGCGTCCCGGCGCGTTTGTTGCGCTGCTCGATGAGCGCCTGCTTGCGCGACTCGAAGGCGTCGTAGATCTCTTCACGCTTCTCGGTGAGCTGCTCGACGTATTCGTCGAACTCGCTGAACTTGCCCTCGAGTTCCTCGATCTGAACCATCACCTTGGTTAGGTATTCCTCGGTCTTCTGTGGCGTGTGACAGAGATCCAGGTAGTTGATCACCGCCTGGTTAAGAAGTTTGATCTGCGCACCGAACTGCGCGACCCCCTCACCGCGAGCCAGCTCCTTGCGCTTGCTCTTGAGCTCGACTTTGACCTGGTTGAGCGTCGAATAGATGGTCGAGACGTCATCGATGATCTGCGTCGTCTTGGTCGAGTCGTCGATCTTGAGGTTGCCGACGATGTCGATGAGCATCTCGAGTTCCTCGCCCGCCTTGTCGAGTGCCTCGGCGACCTGATCGGCCTCCGACACCTTCGAGACATCTGGGATAAGATCCTTCTGCTCATCAACTTGTGCCCGATAGGGATCGAGAGCCTCAGGCTGCAGCAGGAATTCTACGCAGTGTCCGGAGACCGTTACCGTCGCCTTCTCAACCTCGGCTTCGAACCCATCTACCAGCCCAGAATCGACATAGCGTAGGTCGCGCAGCGAAATGATCTCGCCGCGCACGGTGCGCAGTTCGGCGAGGTGGCGGACGAAGCCCATGATGTCGTCCGGGCGCGTGTGCTCGACCGCATGGATGAGCTTGCGCGATTTCTCCCGGACGCGCGTGGTCTCCTCGCTGGTGGAATTGCGCAGGCGCTGAACTTTGTCGAACTCCGCGATCGCGGAATTGGCGGCGCCATTGATTGCCTCGAGCGCCTCTTTAAGATTGTAGGCTTCCTCGCGACTCACCCAGAAGTAGGAATCGCCGATGTCGCCGGTCTTCTTGACCAGATCCACGTAAAGGTCGGCGTAGCTGTCGTCCTTGGCGAGAAGGCCGAGCACCTCGTAACACTCCGCCATGCAACGCACGACGTCGGCGTTGCCGAGTTTGTACAGGTAGGAGTCGGTCTCGGCATCGGCGACGTAATTCTCGCCGGTGTAGGGTGTTTTCCAGACTTGCAGCGTGTGGTGCTTCTGCGCCTGATCTTCGCTGCGGAAGTAGATCAGCTCACCATTTTCGAACAGGCTATAGCCGTTGCAGATGATCGGCGTGTCGACCTTCTGCTCGATGAGATTGTAAGGCATCAGGATGTAGTCGCCGCTGAGCCGGTTGTAGAAAATGTAGAGAAAATCTTCCCCGTTCGACGAGGCGATGCGCCGGTCGAAGAACATGTTAGTGAGGTCGCTCTCGAAGATTTTGGTCTCGCCGGTCTGTAGGTGGTAACCGTTGGAGAAGATGATGCCGTGGTCGTCGGGCAGGAGCACACAGGAGTGCTCGATCGAGTCGATGCGGCGCACCTCGGAGGTCTTCTCGTTGAAGACGAGGATGCGGAAATCCTTCTCCTGGTAAGGTTTAATCTTAAGGACGATCAGGCTACCGACGATCGCATAGAAGACCTCGGCGTCGTCGAGCGTCTGGTCTGCGTTGGCGACCGGCTCCTCGTAAATCCCGTGCCCGGTCGCGGTATTATCCTCGATCTTAATCGTAAGATCACCCCCAGTGGCCTCGACGAAGACACGATCTTCGATCGATATGTGCGGGTGCTCACCAGTCCGGTGCATGTCGCGGTGGGCGCGGATCCACTCGAACTCCTGCTGTGACGGGAAGGCGTACTCGTGGTCGAAACGATTGCCGATGTAGGTCAGCGTGCCTTCGCCATCGATGCGGAACTTGAAGGCCTTGAGATCATCGACTCCTTTTCCGATGCGTAACCCCATGTAGAGGTGGGGCCCGGTGACCATGAACTTTACGAAGATCGTCTCCTTGTAATACTTGTAGAGGTATTGGAAATCGTTGATAAAATCGCTGGCGCCATTGGCCTCGATCTCGGAGAGCGCGAGTTCGTGGAAGCTGTGGTCTTCCGGGTTGTAGGAGAACGCAGAGAAAACGTCTCCGATCTCGGTTGTCGATTTGAGACCGATCTGGACGTTGTAGCCGAAGAGGAAACGGTTCGCACCGATCGCGACAACATCGCGGGCGGTGCAGTTGTTCTTGGTGGTGACCCTCTCGGTGGCGACCAGCTCTGGGTCGATTGCGCCGAAGACCGCCTGGCGATCGATGTTGAGCTTGCCGAGGCGCTCGCGCAGCTCCGCGCCATGCTTGTCGAGGCGTGCGCGGATGATCTCGTAGGCACCACCCTCCAGCACGGCAGGCGCGCTAGCGGCGGGCGTCTCGGAGATCACTTCTGGGGTTTCATCTGACATTTAGTTTCGTAGTCGTGGCGTCTCGCCTCTAGGTATCTTGCTCTGTTGCGCGGTAAGTGGATAAATCTTCGGCGACGCGCCCGACAGGTTTTCCTTTGGCAAGGAAGAACGCGAGTTCGGACAGCTCGCCCATGATGTCGAGTCTCCTTGAGATCGCTTTGGGCGACATTTCGGTGGAAACCCCACGGGATTTATCCTTCGCGCTCGCTTCTGATTCGTTTGAGTTCATCAATGTCACGTTGGTCATTTGGACGACCGGCGGTTTCTTTCATGCAATCAAGCTCTCGAGTCCGACTACCGGGACTGTGCGGTTGTCGAACTGGCAGCTCTCAGTGCATCGAGCACCGCGAGGAATTCGTCCTTGATCCTCATCGTCCCTACCCGATCGACTTGAGCACCTTATCGGCTTTCTCCCCGGCCATCCCGAAGCGCGTCGTCGCGTTGAGCAGCGAGGTCAGGTCATTCGCGGTCTTCGCATCTGGGCTGGCGCCGAGCATCTTGCCAATGACGGCGCTGATACTGAGGTTTTTCATGTCCTCGCTGGTGATGCCGAAGTCGTCGATCCAGTTTTTGATCTGGCCTTTGAAGTACTCCGGGTCGCCGTTGAAGAAGGTCTCCTTCACGTCAGTGAGCGCCTTGCTGTTGTTGACGGTGCGGTCGATCGCTTTGCCGGTGGTGATAGCGCTGGTGATCTTGTCGAAGAACTCGGTCTCGCCACCGACGATGTCGATGTTGGCGGACTTGAGTGCCTCGGCCATGATCTTGGCCTGCTCGGCGGCGATGTCTTTCTGCACGCGCAGC
>JBLHKE010000210.1:0-10841 GCA_047619485.1 Verrucomicrobiales bacterium
CAGAAACCCTGTCAAGATCAAGGAAAACGCATGATTAATGGGTTGACAGTGCGAACCAGTCCCTCTAATATCCGCTTCCCGTCACGGCGGGAAATTCCACCTCATCACACAAGAAAATTACTAGAATGAAGACGTTTGCAGCCAAAGCACAAGAGATCGACCGTAAATGGTGGATCGTGGACGCCAAAGATCAAGTCCTTGGACAACTTGCCGTGCAGGTTGCCAATGTTCTGCGTGGCAAAAACAAGCCAATTTTCACGCCAAACGTTGATACTGGCGACTTCGTCGTCGTGATCAACGCGGATCAGGTGCGCCTCACTGGTAAGAAAGAGGAACAGAAGATCTACACCCGTTTCTCCGGTTACGTTGGCGGTCAGAAGAGCGAAAGCCCGGCAGACGTCCGCGCCAAGCATCCAGAGAGACTGATCGAACGCGCAGTCAACGGCATGGTCCCCCACACCCGCCTCGGTCGCCAGATCATGAAGAAACTCAAAGCCTACGGCGGCAGCGAGCACCCCCATGAAGCCCAGCAGCCTGAGACGCTGACCATTACCTAAACGATTTCAACACCCCGATTCGCTTCCGGAGATTCAACCCCGAAGGAAGCAAAGCGAGATCCCCGCATAATAACCCCCACCCTTTTTGCGGACCCTTCCCCTCTAACAAGCCAAGTAAGTATAAACGAATATGAGCACTGATGCCATCAACGCCACCGGTCGTCGTAAGACCTCTATCGCACGGATCCAGATGAGACCTGGTGAAGGGAACATTACGGTCAACAACAAGCCGATGGAAGAATACTTCCCAACCGTGCAGTTGCAGAACAGCTTGGTTTACCCGCTCCACGTCGCCGACAGCGCGCAGAAGTATGACATCACCATCACCGCCCACGGTGGTGGGGTGACAGGTCAAGTCGGTGCGGTCCGCCTCGCCCTATCCCGCGCACTACTCAAAGTCGACCCGGATCTCCGCTTGGCGTTCAAAGCCGATGGCCTCCTGACTCGTGACTCTCGTATGAAGGAACGCAAGAAGCCAGGTCAGCCCGGTGCACGCAAGCGCTTCCAGTTCTCGAAGCGTTAATCGAACGCCTCCGCGATCGAATTATTTCAAAAGGTGCGCACTGCAAAGTGCGCGCCTTTTTTCGTTTTGTCTGCTGGCGGCTCGTAGCTTGCTTGTGTTTTCTCGATCTTGGTTATCCTTATAGGATGAAGATCTCTTCCCTCTTTGGCAACAGAATCGCCCTAGCGCTCGCCGCCACCATCGTGTGCCTCTCGCTCGCGAGTTGCACCGATTTCAAGAAGGTCTGGGCCGAGGAGGTCGCAAAGCCTAAGCAGAAACGCACCGACCTAACCGGGCCGTGGGAAGGCACCTGGAAAAGCGACGTCAACGGCCACAACGGCAAGTTGCGCTGCGTCATCACCAAGCAGCCAGATGGCCAGTATGAGTTCCACTACTGGGCACAGTGGCAGAAGGTGCTCAGCGGGAGCTTCAAACAGAATTACACGGTGGTCGAGAACAAGAATAAAGGTTCCTTCAGCTTCTCGGGCGAACGCGACCTCGGAAAAATGGGGGGCAAGTTCAACCACGAGGGCAACACAACAGCGACAAAATTCAAAGCGACTTACGAATCGGAGTCAGGCGACAAGGGATCTTTCGAGTTGGTGCGCCCGGCCGCGAAGCCTGCAGAATTAGTGACCCCCAAGGAAGAAAAGGTCGAGGAGTAGGATCGCAGCGCCTAACTGCATGATCGAGCGCGAGTGCAGGCGCAATAGCCGTAGCGGAACGGCTTCAGGTTCTGCTGCGCGTTCGGTGGCTTGCCTACAAAGTCCGACCAACATTTAGATCGAGTTCCGGATTCTTTGCCAACGCTACGAACTCGTCCAGCTGGTTCCGATCGTCGCCCCCATAAACGGGTTGTCCACCGGCACTGCGTAGGATTCTTTCGAATGGACGTCGATGCGCAAGGTCGATCCGTGGAGGTCATCGACCCGCTTGGCCTGTGTTGTCCGCAAACAGCGGCGTGAGATCGAACGCAAAGGGAGGCAGGAGCACTCATTGGTGTTGAGCTGTTTCAAGACATTCGACTACCGCGCCCGACGATTTGTGATGATCGCACGCAAGTGTTGCCCCACCGAGCACTAGGCTTCGCTTGCAGGTGGAGCGCACAGCAGTGGGAAGTTACCAGGAACGATCTCCAAAATCCCATATTGCGATCCCTGTGGATGAACGGCCGGTGGATGGCAATGGAGCACCTGCAAGCCCGTTATGGAAGCGAGAGAGCCAGCGAGATATTGATGCGATCCACGGAGTGCAACTCCGTGCTACTACGGCGCGGAGCCCCTATTCCGAACCTAGGAGCCTGTCGGACTTACCTGATCCGGCAACAATCGTTTTAGAATTCGCCCAAATCCACCCTCCGCTTTGGCGAATATTCCAATATACTCCTGCATCGGACAGCGGATTATGACTGAATTCAAAAACGTTTTGCTCGAAATCATCTAAGTCCGACAGACTCCTAGAGCTTTTTGATACTGATGTTGCGCATCTGCACCGGGTCGCTGTGGCCGGCGAAGCCGATCAGGCCGCTCTTGCGCGTCATCCCACCAGGAACCTTCCCGACCTTGCTCAGGTCGATAGTGTCGAGATCCTTGTCGACGATCTTGGTGCCGTTGAGCGTTATCGTAACATGGTTGCCCTTGAAGGTGATGTCCTGGAAGTTCCACTCTCCGACCGGGCGGAGGAAACCAAGCTGCGCTGGGACGAGACCGTAGACGGAGCCGTGGTACTGGTAAGGCTTGAGATTTTTGTATTTCTCAGCGGAGTTGTCGAGCGTCTGAATCTCGAAAGCGTTCCAGGCTGGATCACCTTTCAGCTGGCCTCGGACGGCGACACCGTTGTTGCCACCGGCTGGGAGTTTGAACTCCATGCGGAAGGTGAAGTCGGTGTACTCGTCCATGGCGTAGAGTGTTCCACCCTTGCCCGGCTTGCACATGATCGTGGCGTCTTTGATCTCATAGTTCTCCACGGCACCCTGCCAGCCCTCGAGACTGGTTCCATTGAAAAGACTGGTGAAGCCATCGCTGTCCTGCTCGCCCAGCGCCTTATTAGCTTCGTCGCCAGTGATCTCGCGGACGAACACATTGCGCCAGCGGATTTCACCACCATGGGTCTGGAGCTGGATCGGCCCCTCTTTAAAAATAGGGATCTTGCGATCGAAGTAGTTCTCCATCACAACATTGTCGACGATCGTCTCGCCGTTCATGACGACGGTGACGAGTTCGCCGATCATGGTGATCTTCATCTGGTTCCACTCGCCGAAGGGCTTGTCCATCTTCTTGGAAGGGTCTTTGCCCGGTGCACCACCGCTATTATTCCAAAGCCCTCCCGATCCCTTGTCGGCCCCGAGTTTGAACTTGGCCTTCTCGGTGGTGTCCCAGATCTGAACCTGTGGCACCCCGCGCAGGTAGATGCCGCTATCGGCCTTGGCGACGGTCTTGTATTCGAGATGTAGCTCGAAGTCGCCGTAGTTCTTCATCGTCGTCAGGTAGAGGCCGTGGCCATCGTTGACGAGCTCACCGTTCTCGACGCGCCAGTGTGCGTTGATGTCCTCGAGGGTCTTCGTCTGGTGTGCGGCGAGATCCTCTGGCGACATCTTCCAAAGCGTGCGTGGATCTTTGGTGCCGTGCCCAAACCAGCCCTTGAGGTCATTGCCGTTGAAGAGAGCAGTGAAGCCTTCAGGAGCCTTGTTCTGAGCCAGTGCACTGCCGAGGAGGGCGGCACCGATGAATATGGTAGTTGAAATCGTTTTACGCATGGTGAAGGTAGGGTGGGTTTGTTCTTAAACGTGTAAAACCCGCCTCCGCAGAAAGCAGACGGCGGGTTGGGGAAAACCTTAACTAGCTGAGCGCGCGGCGCTAGCTTTTCTTGCGTAGGAAACTCGGGATATCGAGATCTTCGCCGTCGACCACGGTTGGCTCGGTTTTGTCGAATCGGCCACGTCCTTCACGTTTTTCTGAAATCAGCTCCTCTTGGACGGGTTGCGCGGTCTTTGGCGCGGGTGCAGGTTTCGGTTTCGGTCCGCCTTTTCTCGCTGAGACAGGCTCAGGCAGCGGATCCGGCTCTGGCTCGAGCTCAGGAAGCTCAATGGCTTCGTCAGCCTGCGGCGCCGGACTCGACTCTGCCTCTGGCTCCTCTGTCGCGGCCTGCGGTCTCGGGCTGAGCATCTCGATGATCGATGGCACTGGCTCCGCCTCATCTGCAGGCGCGGCAGTCGCCTCAAAGGTCGTAGCCTCCGGTTCCGCTTCAGGTTCCGCTTCAGGTTCCGCTTCAGGTTCTGGCTCGGGCTCAAATTCTAGCTCCGGCTCTGGCTCTGGCTCTGGCTCTGGCTCTGGCTCTGGCTCTGGCTCTGGCTCGAACGCTTCGATCGGTTCTGGCACAGGCACTGGTTCCGGTGAGTCTTCGACAATCACGTGAGGCGTCGCCGCCTGCACGGTCGATGCTGACACCGCTGCGACACCACCAATAGCAGCCGCTTTGGCAGGCGTGCTCGGCGCCGTGGCTGGAGAACCTCCGCCACCACCGTTGCCGCCACCACCGCCGTCATCATCTCCGCCTGGAAGGATCGGTCCGCCCATCGAGCTGATAATCGTCACCGCAAGCTGGTCGCCAAGGCTCTTATCTGAACCGGTGCCAAACAGGATCTGAGCATCGTCTTCCACGTGCTTACTGAGTTCTTTCATGAGCAACTCGACCTCGAACAGGGTCATGTTGTCGCCGCCGGCAACGTGGACGATTAGATTGCTGGCGCGCTCGAGCAGGGCACCTTTGTCGAGCAGCGGGCTCTTCATCGCGCGCTTGAGCGCTTCGAGGGCGCGGTTCTCACCCTTCGCCTGGCCGAAGCCGAAGAGGCAGCGCGAGTTGTGATTCTTCAGCGCCGTCAGTAGTTCGTCCATGCCGATGCGGATCAGTCCCGGCTGAGCCACCAGCGTGGTCACGGCGCGAACGCTCTGGGAAATGATCTGGTCGGCGGCAGCGAACGCTTGCTGGATGCCCTCTTTTGGGAGGACGAGCGAGCCCATGCGATCGTTGTCGAAAGTGATCAGAGCATTGGAGACTCCCTGCAGTTCCACGAGCGCGGCGTTGGCCTGATCCTGGCGGCGCTTGCCCTCGAAAGAGAACGGCATGTTGACGAAGACGACAACAAAAGCGCCCTGCTCTTGGGCGATGCGTGCGACCTCCGGGGTTGCTCCAGAACCAGTGCCACCACCAAGGCCCGCACTGATGAAGACGAGCTTGCGTCCGGCGAGCGATGCGGTGATCGCGCTTTCTGCTTCGAGTGCTGCTTGTCGGCCTTCTTCTGGGTCGCCCCCTGCCCCGAGGCCGTGGAGGCGTTCGGTGCCGAGTTGGATTTTTTCATTGGCGACCGAGGTGTTGAGCGCGCGGATGTCCGTGTTCAAGGAGAGCAACTCTGCATCCTCCATTCCCTCGAGCGCAATGCGGTCGAGCACGTTCGCGCCAGCACCACCGATGCCGATGACTTTGACCTTATTCATGGCCGCATTAGGAGAGTCTTTCTCAAGATCCGGGTTGGTGTATTCGAGCATGTTTCCTTGTGTGGTTGAGGGTGTTTAAAAGAGATTGGAGTTACCGAAAAGCCCACCCAACTTCTTACCCAATTTGGCGATCTTTCCGCCTTTCGGCCGCTCGCTCTCAAGTATTTGAGCATAACGGATCAGACCGATCGGGGTCGCGTATTGTGGGTTTTCGAAGGTGGCGGTTCGACCGCTCATCGCGGTGACATTAGAGCGGTGCACCGGCATTTCAAAGATTTCTTCGGCGAGAGTATCGATGCCGTCCAGACGGCTGCACCCCCCTGTTAAATAGAGCCCAGCTCCGACCCGGTCGAGGTCACCGCTGCGCGCTAGTTTCTCGCGAATGAACTCGAAATTCTCCGCCACGCGCGAGTGGATGATCTGGTTGAGTAGGCCGCGGTCGACCTGGCGACCGGCAAAATGTGGGTCGTCCTCCATCTTGATCGCCTCGCCGTCCTGCTCCTCTTTGTAAATCGCACTCCCCTCCTCCACCTTGAGCTTCTCGGCCTTGGATAGCGGAATTTTGAGAACGAGTGAAATGTCGTTGGTGATATGGTCACCGCCGACCCCGACACTGCCGCTCTGGGCGACCGCGCCATCGGCGTAAAGGACGTAGTCGGAAGTGCCGCCGCCAATGTCGATGACGAGCGCGCCGCGCTTCTTCGCGTCAGCATTGAGGACCACTTGAGCTGAGGCGATCGCGCTGAAGACGACATCCTCGACCTCGAGGTCGATCTCGCGCACGCAGCGGATGGTGTTCTGAATGCGGGTGCGGATGCCGTGGATGATGTGGTAGTCCGCCTCGAGGCGCTTGCCGAACATGCCCACCGGGTTGAGCACCTTCTCCTGGCCGTCGACGAAGTAGTGGCGGATGATGCTGTGCAGAAAAACGTTCTGCTGTGGGATCGATACATCCTTGGCGATCTCTTTCACCTCCTCGAGATCTTCCTCGTTAATCTCCCCCTGGTCGTCCGGCAAGGTGATGGTTCCACGGTTGTTGAGGCTCTCGACATGGGATCCGGTGACGGCTAAGAAAACGTTTTGGATCATCACATCACTGCGATCCTCGGCGCGCACGAGGGCGTCGTGGAGGCAGGTCTGAGCCGTCTCGAAGTCGATGATCTCCCCTTTTCGAATGCCGCGCGATGGCGCCTGTCCGACGCCGAGAATCTTGATAGCACCATCGGGTTTTGCCTCTCCGACGACGACGCAGATTTTAGAAGTGCCGATCTCTAGTCCAACGTAAAAATTACTCTTTGCCATGGTGTTCTACTTATCGATAGAAATTGCTTTGGTGAATGCCTGCACGGGGTGCCATTTAGGGCTGGGTCAGAATCGAGCTGAGGTCATCGATCGGCACTTCGCCGGATTCAGCTGGGATCGAGCGCCGAACGCGCATCGCACGACGAGCCTGATGAGGTTGTTCTTGCTCGGCAATCCTTGCTGGATCGACCGCGAGTGGTTCGCGACGGTCGATCGGGATCGCTCGCGGCGGCATGGATTCGTCCTGACGCACTGGCAGACTGCGGGCATAGGTGATTGGGATATTTCTGTCTGGCAGAAGGTTCACGGTCTCTAGAAGCCGGTTTTTCCTAAGGGAATCCTCGAAGATGGCGCGCAGGTCGTCGACCTGGCGCCCGATGTCGGAAGGCTTGAAGGTAACTTTGGTATGATTATTAAAGCGTGCAAGTAGTGAATAATCGTTTACTAGCTCAATCTTAGTGATTTCCAAGCCGTGATCGTAGAAAGTCTCATTGCTCACCATCGCCAATTCAATCGCACTGAGCAGCTGATCCGAATCGATCGGCTCACCGGGCACGACCGCCGCTAGGCCACGGGCGGCAATCACGGGGAAATTGACGTAGCGCTTACGCATCTGGCGACACGGCAACGCCACGCCTTCGATATCGAGGAGGATGCCTTTCGCCTGTACTTTAGGGAAAATATTCTGCTCAGGGCAGTCCAGCCACGCCACCGGGTGGCGTTCTTCTACCGAGATCCCGAGTTTGTCGGGCAGCACCCGCACGACACTGGCATCGCGCACCTGCGGGAGGGCGACCAAGCTATCGCGGATCTCCTTCAGGTCGAGGCGCAGGATGTTGACCTCGGTCTCGACACCTGCAATTTCAAGCGCGAGCGCGCGTGTCAGTGCGCCATCGCTTTCGAACTCGATCGTCTTCAGCGTGTAAGCCGGGTTGTTCCAGAGGAAACGCCCGAGGACGTTGCTGCCGATATAGCCGACGAGCGCGAGCGCCGCTGCGACACCCGCAATCTTCGCAATCAACGGCAGGCGGATATGCCGGCGGATGCCCTCGCCTTCACGACGCTTCACCTTCACATCGAGGACGTGCTGACCGAGGCGTGTGCCACGGCCTTTGCGAACGATCTTCTTATTGGCGCGCTTGCGCTGATTTGGCTTCCGTTTCCGATTCATGTGACAGTAATGCAGGTCGCGTCTTTTTAGGCCTGGGGTGGTTTGTTGCGGATCTTCATCGATAGCTCGGCGATCTGTTCGCAGAGCTGAGGGTATTCGATACCAGCCGCACGCGCGCCTTTCGGCAACAGGCTGCTCTCGGTCATGCCCGGGATGGTGTTGGCCTCAAGTACATATGGCAGGTTGTCTTCCGAGAGAAGGATGTCGACGCGCGAGTAAACCTCGATACCGATCGCCCGGTGGGCTTCGATCGCCGCCGCCTGCACCGCCTCGGTGACATCGTCCGGTAGATCCGCCGGGCAAAAGTAATCGGTCCCACCCCCGTCCGCAAGCCACGGGTACTTGTTCTTCATGTCATAGAAACCCGAACGTGGGCAGATCTGCACGATCGGCAAGGCCTTGCCGTCGAGTATGCCGACCGTCAGCTCTTTGCCAGGGACGAACTGCTCGACCAGTGCGACGACATCGTATTTGGCGCAATCCTCGATCGCCGGGCCGATCTCCGACGTCTCTCTGACAATGTGGACGCCCACGCTGGAGCCCTCGCGGGGCGGCTTGATGACGACTGGGAGCGGCAGCTGCAAGGTCACGGCCGGATCGTTGGTGGGGATGATCTCGAAGGCCGGCGTCGGCACCGAGTGCTCGATGAAGGCCTTCTTGCTCAGGACCTTATCGAACGCGAGTTCGCTGCTCGCCGCCCCCGCACCGGTGTATGGCATGCGCCGCGAGTTGAGAATCCTTTGCAGGCCACCGTCTTCGCCAAAGGTTCCGTGGATCACGTTGAAGCAGAGTTCGACCCCGTCAGGGACCTCGAAATCGTCTCCGGTCACATCGATGTCGACCACGTCGGCGCCGACCGACAGCAGAGCTTCGTGCACGCCTTTGCCGGAGGCGAGGGACACCTCTCTCTCCGAGCCTGGCCCGCCCATGACGACTGCGATCTTTTTTCCTGAAATACTCATAGTGTAGGTCTGTTAGTTGATTGGATTGTCCTGCCCGACGATCTGGACTTCGGTATCGAGTTCGACCTGGTGCGCCTCACGGGCAGCAGCGCGGATCTCCTCGATCAGGCCCAGCACGTCTGCGGCGCTGGCACCACCATCATTGACAATGAAGTTCCCATGGACATCAGAAACGCGGGCGGCACCGACGCTGCGCCCCTTGAAACCGAGATCGTCCACGAGTTTCCCAGCAGGGAGATCGGCGCGCGGGTTTTTAAAAATACAGCCAGCACTGGCCGCGACAGGCTGGGAGGTGCGGCGCTTGCCAACCGACGCCTCGATCTTCGCCTCGATGTCGCTCACCTCCGCTGGCGCCCCTTCGAACACCGCCGAGAGCGCATAGTTGGCCTCGAGCTCGGGTACGTTGCGGTAGTGGGCGATGATCTCATCGGACGTCTTCTCAAGTAATCCGCCATACGGATCGAGGTAACGCACGCTTACCACTTGATCGAAGGTCTGCGTGCCCATCGCGCCGGCATTCATGCGCAAGCCGCCGCCGACGTTCCCAGGGATCCCCTCCATCCACTCGAACCCGCCGATCCCTGCCTTCTTCGCGACCGCGGTCACTTTCTTAAAGCGCGCCCCGACACCGGCGACGATCTGGTTGCCCGACGCGCGCACCTCATCGAACTCCCCTCCCCGCGGGCAGATGACCGCACCAGGAATTCCGCCATCGCGCACCAGCAAGTTCGAGCCACGACCAATCACCCTGATCGAAATGTCGGACTCACGGAAGAATCTCACCGCACGGCTGAAGGCCTCGACGCTCGTCGGCGCGACCCAGAACTGGCACGGGCCACCCACCTTCATCGTGGTATGGCGGCGCATCGCTTCATAGATGCGACACTCAGTCTCCGGCTCGTTGATCGCGCCGCGCAACTTGTCAAGTGTCTCCAGGTCGCGCGCGAGGATCGATCCTACCTCGTGCACGTTGCCGGCCCCGAGTGTTAAGATCGTATCGCCACGCCGCAGGTAGCCGCCAACCGCGTGGTGGAGTTTGCGCCGGTCAGGCTCGTAGAAAACGTTCTCGATGCCATTGGCCTTCACCTCGTCAACAATCGTCTGCCCGCTGATCCCCGCGATCGGTTGCTCGCTGGCCGGGTAGACATCGGTCACGAAAAGGGCATCGACACCGGCGAAGGCCTTGCCGAATTCCTTGGCCAGCAATTGGGTGCGCGTGTAGCGGTGCGGTTGAAAAACACCGATCAAACGCTCCGAGTTTAAGCCATGCGCCGTCTCGACGGTCACGGCGATCTCGGACGGGTGATGGCCGTAGTCGTCCACCACGGTGAAATCCGCCGAACTGTATTTCACCTCGAAGCGGCGGCGCGCACCACGGAAAGTCCGTAAAGACTCGGCGATCGTCTCGAACTTCACCCCGAGGCGGAGAGCGAGCGCGCAGGCGCCGAGCGCGTTGAGCACATTGTGCCTACCAGGGATGCCCAGCGTCACTTTTCCTGACATAACACCATTCTGGCGCAGCTCAAAATCAGTGCTCGCCTTACGGGTCTCGAGGATCTCGCCACTCACGTCACAATCGTCGCCCCACCCGTAGGAGATCGTGTTGTCGCGCGCAGCACACACATCTGCCGATCCTGCGTCCTCAGCACAGTAGACGATCGTCTCCGAAACCTGATCTAGGAACTGGTTGAACACCCGCTTGATGCCGTCGATCCCGTCCGTGTAGTGATCGAGGTGCTCGGCCTCGACGTTGAGCAAAATCGCGAATGCCGGAGTGTAATTTACTAGCGTCCCATCGCTCTCGTCTCCCTCGGCGACCATCAGGTCGCTATCCTCACTCCAGTGCGCGTTGGT
>JBLHKE010000211.1:0-10825 GCA_047619485.1 Verrucomicrobiales bacterium
GACAAATCGTGGGATTTTCATCGTTAAGTATCAGGTTAGCCCACACCGCCTCAACCCGAAAAAACGCTGCTTCCCCGCGTCCGTGTCCTGCGCAGACTTGGCGAAGAAGGATCTGCACGAGCCTCCCCGAATCCCTTGACGCTCGCACCCCGCCCCCCTAGATTAGCGCCCCTCCAGCCGGGGACATCTTCCAAAAACCACACCGCTTTCGACCAAAAATGAACATCCACGAATACCAGGCCAAGCAACTCTTCGACCAATTTGGCGTGCCCAGCCCAGCCGGCATCGTCGCCCACACCCCAGCCGAGGCGAAAGCCGCCGCTGAAAAACTCACTGCCGATGGAGCGAGCGTCGTCGTCGTCAAAGCCCAGGTTCACGCCGGTGGTCGCGGCAAAGGCACTTTCAAAAACGGTTTCCAAGGCGGCGTGCACCTCGTCAAGTCACCTGCCGAAGCTGAAGACATCGCTGGCAAGATGATCGGCCAAACACTCGTCACCCACCAGACCGGCGAAGAGGGCAAGCTCGTCAACCAAGTGATGGTGGCTGCCGGCGTCGACATCGAAAAAGAATTCTACCTCGCCATCCTCATGGATCGCGACACCGAGCGACCAGTCATCGTCGCCTCCACCGAAGGCGGTGTGAACATCGAGGACGTCGCCGAGAACACCCCGGAGAAAATCCTCCACGAAGGCATCCACCCGCTCCTAGGCCTCCAGCCATACGAAGTCCGCAAACTCTGCGCCAACCTCGGCTTCCAAGGCGACCAGGCCAAGGCCTTCGCCAAGCTGCTCAAGGCACTCTACAAGCTGTTCCTCGACTGCGACTGCTCGATGGTCGAGATCAACCCGCTCGTTGTCACCCCGACCGGTGAAGTGCTCGCCCTCGACGCCAAGTTCGACTTCGACGCCAACGCCCTCTACCGCCACCCGGACATCGCAGCCCTGCGCGACCCGTCCGAAGAAGACCCACGCGAGGTCGAGGCTTCCAAATACGACCTCAACTACATCGGCCTAGACGGCAGCATCGCCTGCCTCGTCAACGGTGCCGGCCTCGCCATGGCGACCATGGACATCATCAAATTCTCCGGTGGCGAGCCCGCCAACTTCCTCGACGTCGGTGGTGGTGCCACCGAAGAACAGGTCACCAACGCCTTCAAGATCATCCTCGGAGATCCCAAGGTGAAGTGCATCCTAGTCAACATCTTCGGCGGCATCATGGACTGCAACGTCATCGCCGAAGGCATCGTCGCCGCCTGCAAACAAGTAGACCTCAGCATCCCCCTCGTCGTCAGACTCGAGGGCAACAACGTCGAAGCCGGCAAGAAGACCCTTGCCGACTCCGGAGTCGATCTGATTGCTGCGGACGACCTATCCGACGCCGCCAAGAAAGCCGTGGCTGCCATCGCATAAAGCGAAGCGTGCAGCACTGATAAACTTTTATTTTTTACCTTCCCACCTTCTACTTCCGAAAAAAATGTCCATCCTAGTCGACACAGACACCAAAATCCTTATTCAAGGAATCACCGGCGGCTTCGGCGGCCGCCATGCCCAGCTCAGCCTAGACTACGGCACGCAAGTCGTCGCCGGCGTCACTCCCGGCAAGGGCGGACAGAAATTTAGCGACACCGTCCCGGTCTTCAACACCGTCGACGAGGCAGTCAAAGAAACCGGGGCCACCGTCTCCACCATCTTCGTTCCACCACCCTTCGCCGCTGATGCCATCCTCGAAGCAGTCGATGCTGGAGTCGACCTCATCGTCTGCATCACCGAAGGCATCCCAGTCAAAGACATGATGGAAGTGCGCGCCGCCATGCAAGGCAGCCCAACCCGCCTCATCGGACCCAACTGTCCAGGCGTCGTCACCCCCGGCACCGGCAAAGATTCCCACGGAGGTTGCCGCATCGGCATCGCTCCAGGTTACATCCATAAGAAGGGCAGCGTCGGCGTCGTCTCGCGTTCCGGCACCCTCACCTACGAAGCCGTTTGGCAGACCACGCAACTCGGCCTCGGCCAGAGCACCTGCGTCGGCATCGGCGGTGATCCGATCAACGGCACCAGCCACCTCGATATCCTGAAGCTCTTCAACGAAGACCCGGAGACCGAGTCGATCATCATGATCGGCGAGATCGGCGGCACCGCTGAAGAAGAAGCCGCCGCTTGGGCCAAAGACAACATCAAGAAGCCAATGGCCGCCTTCATCGCAGGCGCCACGGCCCCTCCCGGCCGCCGTATGGGCCACGCCGGAGCCATCATCTCCGGAGGCAAAGGCACCGCCGAAGCCAAGAAGGAAGCCCTAGCCGACGCCGGCATCGCCGTGGCAGAAAGCCCAAGCGACATGGGCTCGACACTAGCGAAGCTGCTAGCCAAGTAGCCGGGGCGCCTCGCCTGCCCCAAAGCTCAGGCGAGTCGCACAAGCATCCCCGCTTGTAGCGCCACCTCACCACACTTGCGGTTCACCACCCACGTGGCCCACTAAACCATGCCCGAGCCGATCGACCTCCTAGCCAAAAAAGTGGAAGCGCTGGGAATCGACCTCGGCCTAATCGACGAAAACCTGCGCCTCACCCCACTCGAGCGCATACGCCAACACGACCGCAACGTCCGCCAGATCCTAGCGATCCAAGAATGTCTAGGAGTGGCTCACCTGAGCGATGACGACTCCTGATTTCGAGGCACTCCTCAAGGTTCTTAAAAAAGATCGCAGGCGCAGCAATCCCGATCTCTATAGAATAGGATTCAAAAACTTCCCCCCCGGGAACCGCGCAAAGTCCGGGTCGGCCGAATGCACCGTCGCTCCATACTGCAACGCCAACGCAGCAATCTGAGCATCGGTTACGAGATTGCCAGCTGCTCCAGATTTTTCCAACAACCCGTTCACCGCCTGAAGGTGATCCGCCCCCGGCACGATTTCAGAAACATTCCGTCGCGCGAGCCACTGGCCAATAATCTCAAACGATCGTGACGGGCTGAGCGGCCAGCTGAAAACGCGCGGGTTGGTCGAAAGCCTAACAAACGCAAAAACCACAGCGTGGCACAAGTCCACTGCCTCATCGCCATTTAGGCATCCTTCCCACCAAGCTCTGGCTCGATCATGGAAAGGGCTCGACGAGTCGTAAGCGTAGAGCAACAGATTCGCATCAGGGATGATCATTTCTCCACCACGACTTCAAGTTTACGCGTCCTCTCTAAATACGCCTCCGCCTCCAGATCCGCCGCGACCTCGTGGGCTCGCGCCAAATCTAGCCCCATCCTTAAGCCCATCTCGGTCGGCTCGACGACAAAAGGCTTCAGATCACCAAGTGTTTTAGGCTGCAATGCCGTACGCACCGCGTCGTTCAAAACACGCTTGAACGAAATCCGCTGCTGGTGCGCCGTTTCGCGTAACAGCTCCTCGACATCAGGATCTAAAGTGACAGTTGTTCGCATAACGCAATCACCATATAATGCGGTCAAAGCATCAACTTGCTCAATATTGGAGCCTTTTGACATCAAATAGTGATGATCTATGGTTTCTGAACGGGAAGTGCGTTAACCCGCTTTAGACGATCTCGTCAACGCACATTGACCGCTCAGACGCAGCGATCGCAAGGTAGCCCGAACCCACCACGCCGTACACAATTCGGTGTCCGTCTGCCTATGCCTACGGATGTTCCTCCTGCTGGTAGTCCAGCACTCGGATAACATCTTCCTAGTCATCCGATGCTCCGCGTCTCTCTCTAGTCATTAACTCGATCGGCATCGCCAAAGAGAATTTCCAAGTGGATCACCACGCGCAGGGCCTTCACCCCTTCGTCCTGCAGTTTGAAAAATGACCAAGCTGGTCGAACGAGCGGACGCCAGCACCAATTGACCTCAGATCGCCTGTGATCGAACTTCCCCGATGAAACGACAACGGAACCCTCTTTTCAGCCTTTGAGTCGTGCTAGCGATATTCGCCTGCGGCGTTCTCTAGACCCGCGCAGAAATCCCAGCACTACCGACCGCTTCGACTGCGTTGGTCGGCTATTTTTCAAAAGAGCCGACCGACCTCGCACTCCCGGTCACCGAAGCTCAGTTCATCGCTACTTTCGGCTCGGCCGATCCCACCGCCCGGCCGACGGAATTGCAGGCGCGGCGCTTTTTCGAACACGGCGGAGGCTCGCTCATCGTGGTGCGGGTCACTGACGGAAAGCCACTCCTCGACCACGCATCGAATCTTTCAGGGCTCCACGCCGCAAAAATTTTCGGGCTCCAGTTGCTCCTTATCCCAGAGGTCACCAGACTACCCGAAAGCCAACTGCGGGAAGCACTAACAGAACTAAAATCATTCGCCGACGATGAGAATCTCTTTGTCATACTCGATCCTCCGGACGGGTGGAACACGGCAGAGCAGGCGGTCAATTGGGTGCAAGACTACATCCCGGCCATCACGGACGGCATGGCGATCTATTAGCCATACCTCCGCTCAGACCTCGACGGCACCAGCGTTGTCAGCGGTGCCTGTGGACCAGTGGCGGCAATCTATGCGCAGAACGACGCCGCCAACGAAATCTGGGATTCGCCCGCAGGGCAGGATCTAGAATTGATAGCGACCAGCATCGAGCCAAGCATCGATAACAACGATAGCGAGATCCTCAACCTTGCCGGCATCTGCTCTATCCGCGAATTTGCAGGCATCGGCACCGTCCCGTGGGGAACCCGCACACTCGATCCCAACGAAAGCGAACAGCGCTACATTGCCATCGCCCGCACGCTGCGTTGGATCGATGCGAGCATCGAGGCCGGCATGGCTTTCACCGCCAGTGCCGACAACAATGCGACAACCTGGAACCAAATACTCTCGGACGCCCAAGCGTTCATTTTCGATCTATATTCGCGAGGGGCTTTCCCTATGAACTTCAGAGCAGCGATGATCTACTGAGTTTTTCGACGGGAACCCCGCTCGCGGGGGATGGAAACTGGTTAGGGACTAACGTGGACTTTTCAGTAGCACCCCCAAGGAGGTTCTATCGGTTGAAAGTCAGGCCCGCCCGTTAACTGCGCTGCCAGCCGATCAGCTAGAGGCTCTAGGGATCTTCCTGTAGTAATGTGGCCCGTGCTCGCTACAAAACCAAAGCCATCCGTGAAACCAGTTCGACAACAGCTCTGAGAACCAAGGTCGAGACTCCCTATCACAATGGGGCGCAGAGCAATCAGTTGGTGTGATTGTTAGTGTAATTAGATTAATCTAGGCGCGCCGTAGCGTATCTTCAGGATTGAAAATTGTTGCAATGTCGGCGTATATCTTCGTTCTGACTACCGGAGTCGCACTCACCGATGGCGACAGTGCTACCCCCAAGAGTGGCGGACAAATTGGTAAAGTCCCATTGTTCGGAATCGCCGTGTGATCTCCTCCGACAGCGGCCGCCATGTCTGAAGGTCAGAGGATGCTTCGAGCGTCAGGATCCCAGCATTCGGATCGATGATCCAAGAAAGGACGAGCGTTTCTGGTTCATTGTTAGTGATCTGTAGGTTCGGGAGCTTTAATCCGGGATTCAGACAGTACGGCAAATGATGAGTTAATTGCACGACCGTGCCGACATCTTCAAGCGCGAGGATCATCTCACGGTTGGGGGAGCCCGGCCTGACATCGAAGCTGTTCCAAGAGACGTCCAGGCTGCGCAGGCTGTGAGTGGCACCCTCCGACTGCAGGGCGAGCAGGCTCAGGCTGCTTGAAATAGTTAACGTGCCGGTTAGACCCCCGTAATAGAGCGTTGTCTAATTCTCTCCATTGGCGAATGGGTAGTCCGTGTAGCCCTCCGGCCCATCTCCATAGAATGTCTCCAGGTTCGGTTCATTCAGTTCTGTTCCGCTCGCGAACCTCCCCACCAAATCCGGGTTCGCAATGAACTGTTGGCCCCACGATGCGGCATCGGCTTCTGCCGATTCGATCAGGTCTTCCGCTGTCTGCTGGTCGAGTCCCTCGTTCACGATAAACGCCCCACCAAATTCCTTCTTCATCATCGAACCGAGTCGTGGCGAGTCGTTGTTCTCACGGGCGAAAAGAAAGGCGAGGCTGCGCTTGCCGCATTCGCGGGCGAGGTAGCCGAAGATTCCGCCGAGGTCGGAGTCGCCCATGTCGTGGGCGTCGCCGCGCGGGGCGAGGTGCAGACCTACTTTGTCGGCTCCCCAGACACTGACGACGGCATCGACGACTTCCAACATGAGACGCGCGCGGTTTTCGATCGAACCGCCGTATTCATCGGTGCGCTGGTTGGTGCTGTCTTGGAGGAATTGATCGAGCAGGTAACCGTTGGCGCCATGGATCTCGACGCCGTCAAATCCAGCTCGCTTGGCGTTCTCTGCACCGTGTTTGAATTGTTCGATGATCGCCGGGATCTCATCCAGATCGAGTGCGCGCGGGGTTTCGAAATTTTTCATCGGCCGCACCAGGCTGAGGTGCCCGTCGGGCTTCACTGCACTCGGGGCAACTGGCAGCTTCCCATCGAGATAGATCGGATCCGAAATACGACCGACATGCCAAAGCTGCAGGATGATACGGCCGCCGGCGGCGTGGACGCGTTCGGTGACCAGTTGCCAACCCTCCACTTGCGCGTCCGACCAGATACCTGGCGTATTCGGGTAGCCGACGCCCATCGGATCGACTGAGGTCGCCTCGGAAATGATGAGTCCAGCGGAGGCGCGCTGCTCGTAGTATTCTCCCATCAACTCGTTTGGCACGCGACCTTCGCTGGCTCGGCAGCGGGTCAGCGGAGACATGATCATACGGTTCGGTAGCTCCCACGCTCCGATTTTGACTGGCTGGTGAAGGATAGATTCGTTTTTGCTCATTGTTCGATTTTGATCGAACTTAATCAAACTCGCGATCCCGTCAATAGATTGTTTGATCTAAATCGAACAATCGTCCACAATGAGGCACGCGACGATGGCTACCAGCAAGATCTATCACCACCCAAAATTGAAGTCGGTGACGCTCCCGTTTGCGATGCAGGCGCTGGCAGATTCGTGCCGTCTCGCCATCGTGCGACAGATGTTAGAGCAGCCGGAACACGAGTTCGCCTGCAACGAATTCGAACTCGATCTCGGCAAGGCAACGGTGTCCCATCACTTTGAAACCCTGCGCGAAGCCGGGATCATCGAGAGCCGGGTGGAGGGAAGGAAATGTCTCTCATCGCTGCGACTGAAGGAATTCGAGAAGCGCTTCCCAGGTTTGCTCGACTTGGTGGGGAAAACCTAACCTCCTGTCTCACCCAAAGGTGGCGGAAACCAGACTGAGCCCAACTCGGTTGCAAGCTGATCCGAACCGAGTCGCTAGGCGCATCAACCGCTCGGCTTGACCGACCGGACACGCAGCCCCCGCCCCGCCCACATATCTCCCCACCCAGCGCCACCTAACATCCGCCGCGCGCCGCCCTTCTGCCCCTCCGCAGAATTCTCTCGCAGCACGGCAATAACCGATTCCACAAACGATTCACGCCCAACCGCAAATCCGTCGCTGAGGTAGCGCACCTGGCAGCGCAACAGCTGCGCCAACGACAACTTCCCTCCCGCAGCCCACACCTTCGCCACTTCCACACGTGACAGCCCGACTCGCGTCGCACTCTCCTCGCCGATGCCGAACAGGATCTTCCTGTAGCGAGGCCCGATATCCCCCCAGTGCGCCTTCGGCTTCAGATCTACCAACACACCAGATAGCCCGCGCCGCGCCGCTCGATCCCCCGCCACAGCCTCGCCATAGCCACACCAGCGGTAGTCCTTAGGGTCATCCACCATCCCAGCTCTAACAGAATTCAAATCGATGTATGCCGCCACCTTCAAAAGCGAGTTCCAGTGACCCTCCACGATCACACTCTTAAACCGCGACTCCCACAGCACGCCGACACGCTCGTGTTCACGATTGAACCACAGCGTGAACTTCTGCTTCAACGTCTTCATGAACTCGCTCAAGTCCCACATGCGCTTCACGTAGCGGGCACGCAAATCTTGCAACACCCGCCCACCGTGTCGCTTCGCCTCCGCGAACTCCCACTCGATCGCAATCATCTGCTCGGCTGAATAGAGATCACGGCATCGCTCCAATATCTCGGCATCACCCGGTTCGGCCTCCGGTCGCGGTGGCACCTCGACAAGCACATGGAAGTGGTTCGAGAGTATAGTCCAAGTCAAGACCCTAACCCCAGAGAATGCCTCCACCTGCCGCAGAACCTTACGAAACACATCCCGCTCATGTTCATGGAACACAAAATTACGATCCACCACCCGACTTAAGCAGTGGTAGTGGGAACTCGATGCCAGAGCAGGCAGAATTGATCTCGGTCTAGGCATACATAATTCCTGGACGTAAGTATGCCATATTGCAAAGACTTTCTTGTGAGATACAGAATTCGACCACCTCAGAATCGGTTCCGGGCAGATGGCTTTGATTGTGCTACTCGAAGTTCCCTAAATTGGCAAAATAGGTAAGTTGCCTAAATCAATCGACCATCGGGTAGCCATCCCTCCTCGTCAGTCCCCGGTAGAAGTCGGCTAGATTTTCAGTCATCGGACCTGATTCACCTCCGTTGAAAATCGTGTCGTCGATGCGTGTGACGGCGACGATCTCTCCCATCGTGCCGGTGCAGAATACTTCGTCGGACTGATGGATTTCCGCTGCGGGGATGTCGCGGATTTCTAGCGGGATGTTCTGCTCGGCACACATCTTGATGATGGTATCGCGGGTGATGCCGGTGGGGCAGGCCTTGGTCGTGGAGGTGTGGATGGTTCCGTCTTTTACCAAGAAAATGTGGGTGGCGTTGGTCTCGGCGAGGTTGCCTTTGGTATCGAGCATGAGGGCATCGTCCGCCCCGGCGTCGTTGGCTTCGAGCTTGGCGAGGATCGAGGTGAGCTGGTTACTAGAGTGGATGCGCTGGTCGAGGACGTCTGCGAAGGGGCGACGCTGAAGGGCGGTGATGAGGTGTAGCCCAGCGGTGTCATAGACTGGCGCTTTGTGTTCGGCGAGGATAATGAGCGAACAGCCTGCGGTGTTGATACGCGGATCGAGGCCTGAGGTGTACTTAAGCCCTCGCGAGAGGGTGAGGCGGACGTGGACGGCGTCGCGCATCCGGTTGCCCGCTAGCGTCTGTCTCAAGGCTTCGATGATCTCCTCCCGATCGGGTACGCCGTCGTAGCGGAGCATCTCAGCGCTTTTGAAAAGACGGTCGAGGTGTTCCTCCAACTTGAAGATTTTGCCATCGTAGAGGCGCAGCCCCTCCCAGCAGGCATCGCCATTCTGCACTGTGGAATCGAACGGGCTAACGCCGGCCTCGTCGCGATGCACTAACTTACCGTTGATGTAGACGATGAGATCCTTGTTCTTGGGGTCGTAGGTCTGGAGCATGGGTGTTGGACTGGAAGTGGTAGGTTTGGTCTGAAGAGCAGGGGCGATTCAGGCTCGAGCTTTGGGGAGTTGAAGTTGGCATTGAAATCCTACCGGCAGCCCACACCGAGTTCGATCAAATCTGGAGACTGAAGAGTTAGGTTGGAAGTTCCATCCGCGGTGACGATGACGACGTCTTCGGTGCGCACACCGAAACCGTTTTCTAGATAGATCCCGGGCTCAACGGTGAAGGCCATGCCAGGTTCCAGACGTGTCTCCGGAGTTTTCTGCGATAGGTTCAGATCCGGATCGTGGGTTTCGAGGCCGATGCTGTGGCCGAGGCCATGGGTGAAGCCTCTGCCATGCCCAGCGTCGGTGATGATGCTGCGTGCGATCTGATCGATCTCGTGCGTGCTGACACCTGGCCGCATGGCGGCGATGGCGGATTTCTGGGCTTCGCTGACCGTGCCGTAGATGTCGCGCATCTGATCGGTGGCTTTCCCCAGGCAGATGGTGCGCGTCATGTCGGAGGCATAGCCTTGGTAGACGATGCCGAGATCGATCAGCAGCATCTGATCCTGCTCGATGATGGTTTGGTCTGGCAGGTGGTGGATCTCCCAAGCATTCGCACCAGTGGCGACGATCGGCATGAAGGCATAGCGATCGACCTCTTCGTTCTCCGCCATCTCTGCAAGGATGATTCCCTGCACCGCGCGCTCGCTCATGCCGGGACGGATCTGCGGCAGGACGGTATTGAAGATGGCCTCGTTGATACGCTGGGATTTTTCTAACAGGGCTATTTCGGCCGGCGACTTGATCTGGCGGACATCCTCGATCACCGCAGCTGGCACGAGGGTGTACGGCGCGAAGTCTGCTTGCTGGCCGAGGAACTCACCGTGGGGCATTGATCGATCGATGCCGAGTTTTAGCGGAGTGGCCGGGAGCCGTCTCTTGATCGCCTCAGACGGTTTCGGCGAAGTCGAGAGTTCGATACTCGATCCGAGAGCGTCGCACTGCTCCTCTGCCCATGGAAGAGTACGGAAGGAGGTGTAGAGGACAAGATCATCGGCAGTCAGAAGGACGGTGCGCGGCTCGCCTCGGAATCCGCTCACGTAGCGGACGTTGGCAGCGTTTGTGCTGATCAGAGCATCGAGGCCGAGCTCAGTCATGGCCGCGCGAGTGCGCGCGAGGCGGTCTGACATTTCCGCTGGGGCAAAACTGGTGGAATCGGACATGAGATGGGTAGTAAGCGCCTCCGCTGATCCAGTTCAATCGTTGAATCTGAAAAAGAGAGTCAGCTATCGACCAGCTTATTTCCTGACAAGCCCTAAGGGGTTGTCAGGAAATAAGTCATACAAAGATGCGCAGAAATTTTAGCCAGCACCAAGGCAGATTTCAGCGATTATAGCGGGCTATTTGAGTTGGAAGCTAACGCGGGTGATGGCCAAAATAACCAGCAGATTGTAGGAGTTATTTACTGACAAGCCCTAAG
>JBLHKE010000212.1:0-10806 GCA_047619485.1 Verrucomicrobiales bacterium
CCGAGAAGCCGATGATGCCGACGCGCTTGGGATCGCAGCCCCAAGTTTCGGCTTTCGAGCGCACGATACGAATCGCGCGCTGCGCATCGAGTAGCGGAACCAACTGCCGCCCGCGCGGAAGGCGATATTCGAGTACGAACCCAGTGATGCCGTGCGTGTTCAGCCACATTGCAATCCCGCTCCCCTCCCCTCCGGTGACGAGTCCACCGTAGCCGCCACCCGGACAGATCACCACCGAGGCGCCGTTGGCCTTCGCCGGGCGATAGACGGTCATGACAGGCTTGGCCGAGTCGAATGTTCCATCGCCGATCGGCGCCTTGTTGTCTGGCCAGAGCACCACGCGCTCTGGCGCGGGCGGCTTGTCGGCCATCAGCTTGTCGAGAGTTGCCGCCACGGCCTGCGCCCAGGCATCGGCACCGGCCGGACTCGGGTGTAGCAAATCCCACATCAATTCCGTATTGATCGTCTTATCCGGTCGCAGGAAAACATCGTTCACATCGAGCCAGAAGACCTGTTTGCCGTCTGCCAGTTGCTTGGTGAGTTCCCCAGCACGGCGGCAGGTATCAATGCACTGTTGCGAGGAATTGAAGGCGGGAGGGCTCATCCCTTTTTCGCCATCTCCTCCACGCGGGAAGATTCGCAGGACGAGGATCTTGGTGGTCGGATGCCGGTCTTTTATCAATTCTACAATCGCCTTGGTGCCCGCAAAGATCTCCTCTGCGCTGTGAACTTTCTTAAAGTGCCGATCGTCGCTGTTGTTCGTCCCGATCAGAATCATCGCCACCTTGGGGGAGCGCGCGAAGTCGAGTTCCCCATTTTTCAGGTTCCAGAGAATCTGCTCGGTGCGATACCCATTGTATCCCAGGTTGATCGCATTTCTCGGAGCGAAGTGCTTCTTCCAGACCGCCTCCATCGGCTGATATTTGCCGCCGAGTTCACCGACTGAGTGAGTGATGGAATCACCGATCAGCACCAAGTCGTAGTTGCCGCGCTTGACGGCAGCCACCTTCTCATTGTGCCGTTTGCTCGGCGAAGGCTTGGGGAAATCGGCGTCGCCGAGCTTGGGAGTTGCGGCCTGGTCGGCGACAGCCTGCCCCGAACAGAGGAGCGCCAAACACAGGAAGGAACGTAGAGTTTTTTGCATGATCACAAGCAGATCCTAGGCCTCTCCGACGCCCACAGCAACACCTCAGCCGGCCCGCAACCATTTACAGACTTGCGATGTTAGGAGGCGCCGACCAGATTTGATAGATGCACACCCAACAATCGAGCCGCCGACGTTTTCTCGCCACTGCCACTGCCGGCGCAACCGCCTCGCTCAACATCCTACCGTCAGGCACTCTGTTCGGCCAGGCGCCGAAGCCGAACGACAAGATGTCGATCGCCTTCATCGGCATGGGTGGCAGAGTCCAGCCGCTCCTCCAGGAGCTTCTAGGTCAGGGTCAGCACGTCGCCGCGTTCTGCGACGTCGACCCGAACCAGATCGCCCGCTCGAAAAAACGCCACGGTCCGCGGGTGGCGCAGGCGAAGGAATACGCCGACTACCGGAAACTGTTCGATGTGGAGAAATCGATCGACGCCGTGGTGATCGCCACGCCGGATCACTGGCACGCGCCGATCTGCAAAGCGGCGATGGAGGCGGGCAAGCACGTCTATTGCGAGAAGCCGCTGACGCACACCATCGCCGAAGCGCGCGAGTTGCGCGAGTTGTCGAAGGCATCAAAGGTAGTCACGCAGATGGGGAATCAGGGAAGCGCCTCGCCGAACCTGCGCCGCAGCATGGAGCTGATCGCCGCAGATGTCTTCGGCCCAATCCGCGAAGTGCACGTCTGGCACCCGGCGCACGGTTGGCCGAGCGGGGATCAGCGCCCCGCGGGAACGGATCCGGTTCCTGCCGGGATGGATTGGGATTTCTGGTGCGGCACCGCCCCACTCAGACCTTTCAAAAACGGCATCTACCACCCGGCGAAGTGGCGCGGTTGGTATGACTTCGGCAACGGCTCGGTGGGCGACTTCTGCTGCCACTCGTTCAATCTGCCACTGCGCGCCCTGGATCTCGATTACCCATCGAAGATTGCCGTCAGCGGCGAGCGTCTGGGCTTAGAATCCTTTGCTAAGTCGTGCACCGTGAAATACCACTTCCCGAAGAACTCAAAACGCGACCACGAAGTCTCTATCAACTTCTACACCGGCGGCGGTAAAGATGTCCCGCCTGACTCGGCAGTCGCGGCGGCGGTGAAAACCTTCGGCAAGCTTCCGCGCGTCGGCTGCATCTTGATCGGCGACAAAGGCAACCTGTCCTCCGGGCTGTGGAACTCGGAGTGCTACCTCAACATGAAGGGCGAGGAGAAATACCTCGGCGAGGGCAAGCACCCAGCCGCCAAGGCCGTGCCGAAGTCGCTACCGCGCGTTGAAAGCCATGTGAGTGAGTGGGTCGACGCCTGCAACGGCAAAGGCAAGACATTCTCAGATTTCGATTTCGGTGGCCATCTCACCGAGATCGGACTCGCCGGCGTCGTCGCATTGAAATTGCAGGAAGAGATCGAATGGGACGGCGCAGCGATGAAGGTCAAAGGCCACCCCGAGGCAGACATCTTGATCGACAAGAAAAACCGCGAGAAGTGGCTGTAAGGCGAGAGGGACTTCTTGTGATCAGAACGGCGTCCGATCTAATCAACCCAGGGACGAGCCTGTTTGATGACGATTTCGCCAGCAGCGGTGATCTTGAACTCGATCTCCATGGCGAAGTTGGAGTCGCCGTTATACAGCGATTTGAACCGGCTGTGGAGTGAGGCCATGTGGCCTCGTAGTGCCAACGCCTGATCGCGGGTCATCACCGTCTCCCCATCGGGGATCAGATTCGAGTGGCGGATGTATTGGATCTCGAAGCCACCACCTCCGGATAGGTTGGCGATGGTGAACTCATCGGGGAGCGAGCCCGGTTCTGGGTTGGTGATAAGGTTCTCCCCGACCTGGACGTTCATGTAGTGCCCGTCCCAGCCGGCGCCGGGTAGATAGGGGTTCTTGGTGACACCGACCCCGTTGGCCACCTCGGCCGAGTAGTTCGGGTGGATGAGGATGCCCATGGCAGCGGTCGCGTGGTCGATCCTCCAAAACTCACGTTCCTCGAACGCACGGTAGGTCCATAGACCGGCCCATACCTGTTTGGCCGATTTCACAAAATGTCCCTCGTTGGGATGGTGGGAGTAGGAATCGTAGAGGCCGGCACCATTGAACCCCTCGAGGTCTTCGTTGTTGGTGCTCGAACGGAAGCGGATCGAAAGGCTAGCAGGGAAGGTCTCCTGGATATCGCCGAGGGCAGTGCTCATCCAGTAGGGGACGACGCCGTATTTCGCGATGCGTTTGCGGAACGCCTCAAGGGCCGCTTCACGGGTGGCCGGATCGGTCTGGAAGGTGGCGTCTGCCATCATCGCTTCAGCCTCGGCGTAGAAGCCGTTGAACTTCATGAACTCGTCGTAGAAATAGAACGGCACCGCAAAACCATCGGGCGTCACCGCAGGTAGAAAATCTTGCAGTTCGCCGACGTTGGCGGATTTGGAACCGAAAGCGGGCGCGTCTTCAAAACCAATTTCCGACAGAGGTTCGATCGTCGTTTGGCTGAGGTCGCGGATCGGCGTCTGTGGGGTGTCGGGTCGGATTGTGTCGAAATAAGTGTCGACTTCGATCTGGGTGGCGGACCTGATTTCGAATCCGTCCGGGCCGATCTTGAGATAGACGTTCTCTCCGAGCAGCGGCGCGATCTCAGGGTGCGAAGATGCCTCGAGGAGGAAGGCGTTTGGGGTGCCGTTCTGTTTGGCCTTGAGGTTGATGTGGGATAGCGGGGTCTGTTGGGTCTCGGTGATAATTCCCGCGACGTGGGTGAGGTCGTTGGGGATGGTGCGCAGGATGGCGACATCACGGACGGAAAGGGTCTCCGTCCCGGTGATATAGCGCAGGCGCCCGAAGCATTCGCCAGGATTGAGCGCCGAGTAGGTAACGTTGCCAAACAGCTCTTCGGCGAAGATCGTCCTGATGTTCGTCTGCGCGTACTGCGCTGCTTCCGACTGGAGGACACCCCGTTGGGTTTCGCTTGCTGGATGATAGGCGATGTTGCCGTCGAGGAACGGCATTCCCGCAGTGATCAGGGAAAATGCTTTTTCGACAAAGCGGAAGGCCACCGGATCGGTCGGCCAAAACTCGACGGTGTAGATTCCCTGCCGCCCTTCCGGATCGAGGTAGTTGTCGTGGGCGACAATGCTGCCGGCGAGGTTCTTGCGGTTAATGTTGGTGAAATAGGTATCGGCGGAGAAAGAAGAATTGTTGCTGTATCTGCCAACGGCAACGGCAAAGCGGAAGTGGTAAGTGTGGGTGTTGCTATCGACGAAGTAGAGTTCCGGCGAATCGGTATCGACTCCGAAGATTACGAATTTCACCTCACGGATGTTCTGGGCTCCTGGAAAATTGTCCCGGTGAGAAAGCGACTCGTAGCTAGCACGATCCGGGAGCTGGGTGGCGCCGTTGACCGCGGCGATGGCGGGCGCGGAGTTGAGAGGATTGAGGGTTCCGGGAGAGTCGAGCTCGGCAATGTCGTCGATGCCGTCGCCATCGGTGTCGACCGGGGAGGTGACGTCATGCAGGATCGCGCGCATGAAACCGGTGTCGCCGAGCGGGGCGTTGTCGCGGGTCACCACCGGATCTGCAGCGCCACGCACGATAGCGACCGGCTTCCACGGGCCGGCGAGAGATTGGCTGCGCTGGACGACGGCATAGCGGCTCTCAGGGAGCTTCAGAGTGAGCTTCAGGACACCGCCAGGGCTGCGTTCGACAGAGGTAATAGTCGATGCCGAATCGGCCGCGTGTGACCCGGCGACCAGGAGGGCGAGTGGAACGATGGTGGCGAAAAGCCGACCGTGTAATGGAGACATACGCAAAACCTTATAGAAATATCCGCTCTGTGCGAACCCTAATGACGGGAACGCGCGCATTTTGCCATCTCTTCCTGATGCATGCAGAATGCACATTGGCATTAAGTTAAGAGCCTGTCGGACTTACCCACGCTCCCGTGTCACCGTCTCTGCCCGGCGCGGGCGCGGATGTAGATTTGCGATTCGGAATCCACTGCTTGTGTGGTGCGGTAGGTGAGGGTGGACGTCCCGTCGCCGTTGGCGGTCTCGTCGACCAGTATCACTGCAGTCGGGCCGGATTCCCAGTTGATCAGGTCGGAGGAGATCTCGGCACTGATGATCAGGTCTTCGGCAGCGAGATCGCGCTGAATCCTGATGAGGAGATAATCGTCGATGGCGTTGCCAACCTCCAACGGCTCTACCGAAACCTTCGGATAGGCGGCGGATGCTGGATCGCCATCGTCTCCGCCGAGCGCATGCTCGAGCAGGGCGACGAGGCCGTCGTTGTCATCGTCTGCTCCGGCAACCCCGCTGAATGGCAACGCGGCGTCCGATGATCCCGGGTTGCCTCCCGGCGCGGTGCTGCTGCGCCAGTTGCTGGCAACGCTGTGATCAGGGAGGCTCTCCGGATCGATCAAGACCAACGAGTAGCCGCTGACGTCGGGAGCCGTCGGCCAGGGCAGTTCATCGTCGTAGACGAAATCGCGAATCGTAGAGCCGGCGCCGAAAGACAGCTTGAGCCGCTCGCCGCCGTTGCTGAGGCCGTTCGAGGTAGAGAACTGGTATTCGCCCGCGACTAGCAACGCGCCACCATATGTCGCTTCGAAAGCGGCGAGATCTTCGACCACTAACACATACTCACCGGGGGCGATGCTAGTGATCACGGATCCGGCAAAGTCGAAATCGATCCCCTTGGTAAAACGCACATCACTCAGATCGAGGGTCACGGAACCGACGTTCTTGATCTCGATGAATTCCAGCGCCGCGCCCCCGCCCGGCTTGTACATGACCTCGCTGATCACCAGCCCATCGAGGTACGCGCTGAGATCTGGTGCCGACGCGACAAAGTCGACTGGCTCCGACCAGTGACTCCAACGACCGTCGGTGCCCTGGTGGCGCACGCGGGCACGGTAATGCCCTCCTTCTCTGGCGGCGATCGGCGGCACTGTGAAGCTATTAGAGAAAGTGTCTAAAACACCACTCGCCCAGAAGGAATCGACTTCGTAGCGCCAGGGCTCTCCCGCCACATAGCCCGCGCTATCGGGATTGTAGATCTCCCCGATCCGCCACTCCATCGCCGCGAAGTCGGAACTGCCGCTGCCTGCAGTGAAATCGCTGCAAGCGAAGCTCAATCCATTGGTCGGGAACGCCGCCGTCCCGGTGTAATCGATCGTCGGTGTCGCTGGGATACGCACGTTGTCGGACATCGTCGCGAGCCGGTCGCCACCGAAGCCGGACGGCGCGATGAAGTCTTTGATCCAATCCACCATCCCGGGGAAATCGGCGCTGTTCAGCGTCCTGCTGTGCTGCGGGAAGCGCGTCGAGGTGTAGGGATTCATGTAGAACAGCATTCCCTCGTTGCCGCCGCTGCCCTCGATCTTGGTCGAGCGCGGATCCTGATTCCAACGTGCCGCGTCCAACTCGGCCCATCCGGTCGCGCCCCCAGTGCCGCCGAGGGTCGCGACCAACTCGTCGACCAGTGTCCATCCCTGATCATCGTTGAGCAGTAGATCGCGCAGTTCCCGTGCGCGGTTTTGGAAGCGGATGTTCAACTCCGGGTGGGTCAGAGATTTACGGAATTGCTCGAGCGGCGCGGTGGTCTGCACACCGCTTGGCCCCCAGCGGTCGAACTCCTCGTAGAGCAAGTCGACGTCCCAAGGGATCACTGTCCACTTCCCGGTGACTGGGTTTCTGTAGAGGTTGGAGTTCTCCCGGTCGCGCAGGTCTGAGTGGTTCACGGCCTCGACCACCGAGCGGTAGGAAAAATAGCTGTCCAGTTCGACGTTCGCCTCCCACCAGGAAGCCGGCTGGACGGGGTCGCGGTTGTAACCACCGTCGCCGGTGCCGGTGAAAGCGAACAGATCGCTGCGGTCTTGCGGCTGCCCGGCGGCCTCGTTGATGCTGCTGCTGGCGTTGAAGTGCATGTTGAAGGTATTGCCGTCCGGCAGCCCGCGCTCGTCGAGGAAGCGCCGATCTGCATGGTCGATCGCTAGGTAGAGCCCCCAGTTATCGCCGTCGAACTGATCCGTCGAATCCTGTTCGGCGGCGCCATCGATGATGCGCAGATGGAAGTAGTTGGCATTGCGCGAGACGATGCCCGCCCGCTCCCAGAAGCGGAAGGCGAGCGCCTCGTCGAGACCAGCCGCGCCGCGGTTGGCCGGGTTCCACGGGCTCGCCAGAGCACTCCAATTCAATGTGCGCACTTTCTCCTTGTAGGCCTTGCCATAGTCGTCGCGTCCCTGGAAATAGTGGCCGCGGTTGAAGCGTAGTTTCCATTTGTTCTTGCCGGTGTTGTAGGCCGAATCGGCATCGCGGATACGATAGTGGATGTGGTCGTAGACCTTACCGTCATAGACTAGCGTGCCTTCCCAGCGATAGACGTCGTCGTTGAACGCCGGGTCGTATTGACAGTCGGTGACATCATCGGCATCGGAGATGAGTTGGTAGATGGGCAGCGAATTCATCTGCGCCGCATCAAAGTCGAGGGTTTCGGTCTGCCCTGGGATAGAAGCGCCTTGCCAGGCGGGGGCTCCATCGTAAGTGAAGTAGGCGAAGTTGGCCGACGGGTCGTCGCGATACGGCACGGTGACCACAGACGAGGTGTTGTCGGTAGCGACAATGCGATAGCGGGTGAGGCGCCGATGCTCTTGCAGCGAGCCCGGAACCGTGACACTGAAGATCGAATCGCCAGCCACCAGATCGCCGCCAGAGCCGTCGTCGACCATCGCAATCGCTGTCCACCGGGTGTCGTATTCGAAGTCTGTCCTACGGATGTAGCTGCCCGGCTCGACCAGCTGGTATTCGAGGTTCACACCGGAAACCCCCTGTGGATCGGTGATCTTCGCAGTGACCAAAACGTCCTGTCCCGTGGAAGGCTGCTGTGGCGAGTGAGACACCTGTCGAACCTGTGGTGCCGCGGCCGCGGCGAACACCGAGTTTTCCGCGCCCGGGGTGGGCAGCGCCGGTTGCCCGACACCGCTTGCTGGGCTGATCAGCTGTAGATCCAAACCGACGTCGCTGCTGCCGGCGCGGGAGTTGAAAAGCTGGATGCTGACCGTGTTGATGCCCTCGACCAGGTAGCCGCTGACTGCGAGACTCTCTACCACCAAGGCGCTCTCGGAATAATCGCCGAGCGCCCTATCGCTAATGGCGAGCTCTTCGCCCGGCTCGCCCGGCAGGTTTTCGCGATGCAACTCGACTCCGTTGATCCACAGCGCGAAGCCGTCGTCGAGCATGAAGCGCAGCTGCAGCGCCGGCGGGATCTCACCTGGGCCGATGGTGAACTCGTTGCGCAGGAACAACGATGTGTAGGAGCCTTGCATTCCCCTGATTGAAGTCCTGAAGGTCATGTCCCCAACTCTCCCGAACCCGATCGGCAAGGCTGCGGGGCTCCAGGTCTCGTCTTCGATGAATCCGCTCTCGCGCCAGGCGTCCAACGGCGATGAAGCCTCGCTAGCGCCAGGACGCCACCTCCAACCGGTTCCCGCGGCCGGCAGCAGGAAGCGCTCTGGGAGCAAGCCTGGCGGCACCGCGCTGCGCCACGATCCGCCTAGATCGTTGTCGAGCGAGGGGTGGATCAGTTCCATCGATTGCCCGCCTCCGCCTGCTGCAGTCGGCCAGGGGAACCCCGTCCCATAATCGACGCGATCGATCTCCACGCCGAGTTCGTCCGATAGGATGATGCGTTCGCCATCGTTGGAAAGTTTGCCCGCCCAGGGACCGAGTGCCGCCACGCCGTCTTCGGCAAGCAGCGCTGCCGGATCCGCTGCCACAACGACATAGGCACCAGCCGCTAGCTCCTGTGGTGGAAAAGTAAAAGTCACCGCATCTGCAATCTGCCATCCACCCAGGTCGACCGGGGTCGAGCCGTTGTTGTAAATCTCGATGAACTCACTGGCGTGTTCATCGTCGGGTTGGTATAGGATCTCGTTGATGACGAGGCCGTCGGAGGCGGCAGCGACGCTGCAAATCACGAGCCAGCACGAGCTGAAGATCAAAGGAAACTTGGTCGGGTGATGCACAAACATTAGTGGCAGGGTAAAAGGGGCAACGGGCACGGGCTCGCGCAAGATGAGTTCGGTAATTGGGGTTACTCCGGCAGAGGCTATCCGGTTGCGGCACCCATTGCAATAGCAGGACAGTTGAGTGGGCGCGCCACAATTACGTGGCGCGATTCTCCGGACTCGCTGTCCGCTGCCACGTTGCCGTTTTTCAATGACAATGGTGCCACCTCCAAGCATTCCGGTGAACTCGCGTAACGCCTTATCAGCTGCCCCATAATGGGCAGATAACTCTCTGAAATTAATGCCCTGAGCTATTGTGCCTCGGGAGATTCTACAGGAGGGGATAGCCCGGCACACTCTCGCAAGCGCCCATCAACCAATCCCGGCACCTCGATGAAGCTAGACCCGGGACGAACCCGAAAATTTCTTCACAACCGTTGCAATTCGCCATGCCCAACCGACCCAAGAATTCCTCCCACTCACACCCACTGAAAATCTTCATCTGCCTGCCGTGGATGATCGGTAGCCTGAGCCTTGGCCTCCAGCTCACGAGCGCCGTTGGGGCGGAACTGGATTACCAGGCACCGCCGTTGGACAATCCCTTGAAAGGCCTGGTGCCATATCCGGGGAGTTCGGCTGCCAACCACTTCCCGCACAGCTTGGAGTTCTCCTACATTGCCCTCAGCGAGGTTCTGAACCTAGACGTTAACGGGAACTACGTATTTGATTGGTCGAGCGTCGAGTCCTACCTCGAGAACGCAAACGGCCGCGGGAATCAGGGGGTCTTCCGGATCTTCAGTGAGTATCCCGGCAACGGAATTTCGATCCCGCAGTTTCTCATCGATCAGGGCGTCGTGGTCACGGAGCTGCCGTATGGTAACCAGACAGCGTGGACACCGGATTACAAGAACACACTGCTTCGTCAAGCGTTGGAGGCGACCATCGCGGAGCTGGGGATGGAATACGATGGCGATGAGAGGGTTGCCTATCTCGAGCTCGGGCTGCTCGGAGTCTGGGGCGAGTGGCACAACTTTGGCCAATCTGCCTACGAGGCGAGCGCAACCGTCCATGGTGAAATCTTGCAGGCTTACGAAGATGCCTTCTCGACCACCAAACTCCTGACGCGGTATCCAAGGGGCGCGAGCGAGGGGCTGAGAGCCAATCACAACCGCGCCGTCGGCTACCACGATGATTCGTTTACATGGAATACACTCGGCACCGACCCGTGGAAATTCATGCAGCTGATGACTCAGGCGGGAGCGCTGGGAAAGTGGAAAACGCAAGCGATCGGCGGTGAACTTTTTCCTGAACTGAACGGGTGTGTGTTCGAAGCAAACTGCTCACACGACGGCACCGAGGCCACCGGCTTCATCCAGACCGTCGAGTTGACCCATGCGACCTACATGCGCGTCGAGGGCGTCTTCGATGACAACGTGGCTGAAGGCCGACTCGCACGAGCGCGGGCCGCCGTGCGCCGCTTGGGCTACGACCTGCATTTTGATGATGCGACCATCACTCCGGCGGGGAACGATCTAACCGTGGCGGCCACGCTGGAGAACCGCGGCGTTGCCCCGTTCTACTACAACTGGCCAGTGACGGTCGGACTACTCGATGCCGCCGGCACGACCATCGAGGAGTGGTCAGTGAACTGGCAAGTCGATGGCTTGCTCCCGGACAAA
>JBLHKE010000213.1:0-10787 GCA_047619485.1 Verrucomicrobiales bacterium
GCGACGGCGAGCGCGATTGCGACCGTCTGAGTATCGGAAGGGAGGGCCGCGTACTGCACGACCACCGTTGGCGGAGGCCACGGGGGAGCGGGGGAGGGCTTTTTCGCAGCTTTTTTCTTCGGCATCGATCGGTTGGAGGCGAGGCCACGCTATCAGACTAGGAGGGAGGGGTGCAACCGATGGTTTTTGGGGGGAGTGGAGGAGGGTGGTGTGAAGGTTCGTGGGGTGGAGGCTTTAACTCCGCAGAGCCCAAGACTGAACATCACGGGCTCTTCTCCTCCCTCCCAATCACCGATGCCCCTACCGCGGGGTCATGATACTATCCGTATCCATCCCGGTCATCGACTTGATGCCTCTGATCAGGCGGAATAGAGCTCCCATCCATAGGATCAAGCAGGGGAGGCCGATCACGGCGAAGCCCCAGCCGGTTAGCTTACCGACGCCGGCGTTGTAATCGACGCGGGTGACTTTCCCTTCGAGGAAGTACTGGGCGAGGAAGTAGTTGGCGACGGCGCTGATAAAGAAAGAGGCGGCCATCACCAGCGTTGTTTGGAAAATGAGTTTGTCGTAGCCGAGCAGGTGGTCATTGGCTTTGACTCGCTTTTCGATGCGCGGGATATCGAATAGCTCTGGCGTGTAGAGGAACACTCGGACGAGTGGTGTTTTCGACCAGTGTGAGAGTAGGATGGTGACACCAAACACGATCGGAATGCAGGCCTCTTTGATGCCGAAGAGGACGGCTGCGTTTGCAGATACCTTGTCACCATCTTCCCAAAGGTAGATCGTGAGCCCGCCGGTAAGCAGGACACTTACGAGACCGAGGATGGAGAAAAAATTGACCTTCCGTTTGGTGGCGAGGTCGTAGAGGCCGTAGCAAAGCGGGAACGCGACCGCGACGAGCATGCCCCAGACCGGGCCGATGTGCCATGGTCTGCCCTCGTCCTTGCTGAGCATTGTCAGCGCGAGGACGGGCACGAGGACGTTGACCATGATGTTGGTCAACGGGTTTTCCTGCTTCTTCGCCGGTGGCGTCGAAGTCGGAGACGGATCCGGCGATCCATCCTTGTCGGAGGATGGATCGCCGGACGCTGAGTCTTCTTCAGACAAGAGTTTTTGTAGTTGTGTTAGACTGTTCCGAAGATCGTCTTGCCGGTCGAGCGGAGGTCGTCACATGCGGTGCGCATGCGTTCGCAGACACCCTGCTCACCCGCTTTGAGGTAGGAGCGAGGGTCGTAGTATTTCTTCACGCCAACCTCGCCGTCGATCTTGAGGACGCCGTCGTAGTTCTTGAAAAAGTGATCGGCGACCGGGCGGCTGAATGCGTACTGCGTGTCCGTGTCGATGTTCATTTTCACGACACCGTAGTCGAGTGTTTCGCGGATCTCTTCGAGGAGGGAACCCGAACCGCCATGGAAGACGAGGTCGAACTCGGCTTCGGCGCCGAACTTGTCGGTGACCGCTTTCTGGCCATCGCGGAGGATGGTCGGCTTGAGTTTGACTGCCCCCGGCTTGTAGGCGCCATGGACGTTGCCGAAGGTTGCGGCGAACATGTAGCGTCCGAGGCCGTTGAGTGCCTCGTGGACGGCGACCATGTCTTCGGTGGTCGTGTAGAGTTTCTCTGCGGGCTGGTCGGAGTGGTCGACGCCGTCCTCTTCTCCACCGACGACGCCGGCTTCGACCTCAAGGATGATCTCCTGTTCAGCGCAAAGCTTGAGGAGTTCCTGTGAGAGTTTCATGTTCTCCGCGAGCGGCAGTTCCGAGGCGTCGAGCATGTGCGACTGGAACAGGTTGGGAAGACCGGCCGCGCGGCGCTTCGCGGTTTCGGCGATGAGCGGCTTGAGGAATGTGTCTACTTTGCCCGGCTGGCAGTGGTCGGTATGAAGTGCGATCAGCACATCGTATTTTTCAGCGAGGGTGCGGATCGCATCGGCGAGTGCGATCGATCCGATCACGGCATCCTTAACGGCTGTTCCGGAGGCGAATTCGCCACCACCGGTCGAAACCTGGATGATCCCGTCGGACTTCGCTTCGGCGAAGGCCTTGAGGGCTCCGTTGATGGTTGGGAAAGAGGTGATATTGATCGCTGGATAGGCGTATCCGCCCTTCTGGGCGGCATCCAACATCGCTTCGTATTGCTTAGGTGTTGCTACTGGCATGGGCTCTAATAGATCGGATTGGTGGGGTTGGCAAGCACTCTGGGAGAGCGTAATTTGTGCCGGGTGCACAACGAATTTCAGCGGTGGCGCAACTTTTCCCCGGTTGCCATGGTTTATAGTTCTAACAAGATGAGATCCTCTTCCAACATTCGGGGCAGCTGGGCTGCTCTGCTACTCTTTGCGTGTGTCATGCCGTGTCTGCAGGCGCAGTCAGATGCCAAAGCCAATCAGCCACACCCGGCCGCCGAGGCGACCAAGCGGATCGTTGATCAGTTGAGCGATGAGGAAAAGCAGGGGCTGCGGGCGGCAGTGAATGAGATTTGGCATGTAGATGCCGTGGAGAAGCGTCGGCAAGCGATGCTCGAGGCGAATTTGGCCTACCGGAAGGCGCTGAAGGACGAGATCGGGAAGATGGAGGTATCGCAGAAAGTGCGGACGGTGTTACTACAATTGTTGCAATACCGCTTCCGCCAAGAGGGTGGGGTGGACGGTGGTACGGTTCGAGAGGCGGATGAGCGTGGCGGTGCCGCGACCGTGAGGCCGATGGATTACTCGCCCGAAGAGCGCGAGATCGTTACCCGAGCTAGGCTCAAGGCAGAGAATCAGCCGGAGGTGATCGCTGCCAAACGCCAGCTAGACATGGCGGTGACGGCGCGTGAGCGGAATGCCGCTTCGGGCAATTATCGTAGCGTGATGCGTGCTTCGATGGAAGAGGCGGATCCTAGGGTGAAGCGGATACTTGGCAAGCGCGGTCGTGACACGCGCCAGCGCCCGAGGCCGGGTGAGCGGCGCAAACCGGTGGAAAGATAGAGTTTTCTGCTTGGTCGTCCCGTTATATGGCTGCGAAATTTCTTTAATCAACTGATGGTTAGGTAGTTGTGTTTTTTGGTTAGGTGTATTAGATAAGCTAATGTATTAGGGGGTGAAATTTGCTGGTCTAGAATCACTTCATCTAATCAATCATTCCGAACCTTTGGTAAACTCGAAATGACGCTTATCGCTGAAGGCGAAAGCTTTGTGGCTATTATTGGGCATGAATTTACACCGTTCTGATGGTTGCAAAACACCTCAAAGTAGGTTCTCTGTGAAAAAAGTCCCTTCCGCTTAGGGTTTTGCCTTGTGAAATTTTTCACAAGCTCGTATATATCATCCCCAAAATGGCCAATTTCTTTCCTCGTTGGAGTAACACCATCCTGTTCCAAATCATCGCATGCCTCGCCGTTCTCGGCGCAGGCGCCACTATTGCGGTCGCTTATTATTTCACTCCTAAATACACCCGCGTCGGGTATGAGCCGGATCAACCGGTTCCCTACGACCACAAATTGCACGTCGGCCAACTCGGCATGGACTGTCGCTACTGTCACTCGCACGTCGAGACTTCTGGTCACGCGAACGTCCCAACCGCTCAGGTTTGTTGGAACTGTCACAAGTCGGTGAAACTCGGTGACCCGCAACTCGAGCCGATTCGTCGCGCCGCTGACTCAAATTATGAGTTTTTTGATGGTCTGCCGGTGAAGTGGAAGCGAGTTCACCAGGCTCCCGATTACGTTTACTTCAACCACTCGGTGCACGTCAACCGTGGGGTGAGCTGCAAGAGCTGCCACGGCGATGTCGGTGAGATGCGTGTCGTCAGTCACGTCGAATCGCACAGCATGTCTTGGTGTTTGGATTGTCACCGCGACCCATCCCAGCACCTGCGCCCGCTCGATGAGGTCTTCAACCTCAAGTGGGAGCCTGAGGATGAAGAGGGGAAGCTCGCCTTCCTCGGAGATCCGAACAGCGAAATGAAGGCCAAGAAGGCGACCCAGCGTGAGATTGGCAAGCAGCTCCAACACGACTGGAAGATCAATCCACCGACCAATTGTTCCGCCTGTCACCGCTAGTGCGGGGCAAACGTGATCCGAACCAATTTTTAATTTTCCCCGACTACTTACTCACTGAATGAAACGCAAGTGGAACCATCCTGAAGAGGACCCGAACGCGAAAACGCTGGTCCGTAGCCTTGGCGAACTCCAGGACGCGGACGCTTATAGCAAGAAGCACGAACTCGAATTCCCGAAAGCGGTCGAGGAGATGCGCGACGAGGCGGATCAGGATCTGAGTCGCCGTGGATTTGTGAAAATGATGGGTGCTTCGACGGCTCTCGCGGGTCTCGGATTGGCCGCCTGTCGTCGTCCGGTCGGTCACATCGTCCCCTACGCTAAGAGCGTCGAATGGGTAATCCCGGGCAAGCCTCTTCTCTACACTTCGGCGATGCCACGTCTCGGCGGGTGCACGCCAATCATCGCGACGACCCACGAAGGTCGCCCGACACACCTTCAAGGCAATCCGCTGCACCCGGGGAATCCAGGTGGCGGTGTCGACAGTTTTGCGAACTCTAGTATTCTCGATCTCTACGATCCAGAGCGCTCGGGCGACTACAAGCACAACGGCAAAACCGTTGCAAAAGAGGAGTTCGATAAGGCCTTTGCTGGCATCAAGGCGAATGGCACCAGCGGCCTCGCGATCTTGCACGGCGAGAGCACTTCTCCGACCCGTGCAAGGGTTCTGGAGGAGCTGGGAGCGAAGGCTTACTCCTATGAGGCACTCAATTTCGACAATTTGAATGCCGCGACCGAGGCTGCCTTCGGTGAAGGGGCTCGTCAGGTTTACGATTTTTCGAAAGCGAAACGCATCCTCTCGCTCGGAGCGGATTTCCTCGGTCTGGATCGCCTCGGTGAGTCCGGAGTCGCGCAGTTCGCAGAAGGCCGCAAGGTCGAGGGCGATGGCACGACAAAGGGGGGGATGAATCGTCTCTACGTCGTCGAGCATGCGTTCACTCTCACGGGTGGTATGGCGGATCACCGCGTGCCATTGGCCGCGAGCCAGATTCCGGCTGCCGCAGCTCAGATTGCCAGGGCGCTCGGCGTCGATGCTGGCGCAGCAGGCGGTGACGTGATCGATTCTGATTGGGTCGCTTCGATGGTTGCAGACCTTAAGACGGGCGATGCTCTCGTGGTCGCTGGTCCTCGCCTTTCGGCGGAAGTTCATGCGCTGGTTCTTGAGATGAACAAGGCTGCCATCGGCAAGTCGATTAAGGTGGTCGCCACAGGGGCGAAGAAGTCGGACGGCGGCATTGCTGAACTCGTTAAGGCGATCGGGGCAGGGGAGGTGAAGACTCTCGTCATCACAACCAACTCCGATCCTGCCTATGACGCACCGTCCGATCTGAAATTCGGCGAGATGCTGAAGACGGTCGACAATGTGATTTTCGTCGGCGCGCGCAACTTGTCCGCAACCGCCAAGGCGGCGACTTGGCAGGTGCCTGGGACGCACTACTTGGAAGAGTGGGGAGATGTCCGCGCGAGCGATGGCACTTACTCGATCGTCCAGCCGATGATCCTGCCACTATATGACGGCGTTTCTGAACTAAATTTCCTCCTCAGCATTACCGCCGAGGACAAGCCGCCAGAAGAGGACGCCGCGCCAGCTGAGCCCGTCGATGCCGCACACGAGGCGGTGAAGGCGACCTTCGCTGAAATCGCAGTTGGTGCTGAGGATGTCGAACAAGCTTGGAACCATACCTTGCGTGATGGATTCCTCGGTGGCTCTACCTACAAGGCGGCGACCGCTGGTGGCGGCACCGCGCAGATCGCTAAGGGCGGCAAAGCAGTGGCTGCACCGAATCCTGATTCTTTTGAAGTGGTGTTCACTGCAGACAGCAAAGTCTGGGATGGTCGTTACATCAACAACGGCTGGCAGCAGGAATGTCCTGATCCGATTTCTAAAGTCGTTTGGGACAACGCAGCTCTTGTCAGCGTCGCGACTCTGAAGAAGCTGAACATCCGTGAGAAGGATCTTACCATCGAAGACAAGACGCGACTGATCAAGGTCACGCTCAACGGTGTCGAGACATTCTACCCGGTGATTCCGGCTCCAGGTCATGCCGATAACTCGATCAGCATCTCGATGGGCTACGGCCAGATCGAGGCTGGAAGAGTTGCCGGAGGCAACGATGGCAGCGGCAGCGGCTTCGATTGTTTCCCGCAGCGCACCAGTTCGACGAGTTATGTCGCGACCGGTGCCAAGGTCGAGTTGGTCGACGGCGAAGTGTCTGCACGCGATGGCCTCAAGCCTTCCAAGTATTACCCTATCGCCCTGACGCAGGAGCACAATAGCATGGAGGGTCGTGCGCTCGTCCGCGATGCCAATCTCGAGCAGTTCGAGGAGGATCCTGAATTTGCCAACAAGCGTGGCATGGATGCGCACGTGCCACCGAATAAGTCGATCTACAAAGGCCAAGATTTCGACTACGAGAATGATCACCAGTGGGGGATGACGGTCGACCTCAACGCCTGCATCGGTTGCTCGGCTTGCACCATTGCGTGCCAGTCGGAGAACAACATTCCGATCGTCGGTAAAGAGCAGGTCATCATCGGCCGCGAGATGCACTGGATCCGCATGGATCGTTACTTCGCGCCGCACACCAAAGTCGAGACCGATGACGACGGTCACTCGCACCGCGTCCTCACCGATCCGGACAACGCGATGGCCAACCCGGAGATGCTCATGCAACCGGTGGCCTGTCAGCAGTGCGAGGCAGCGCCTTGCGAAACCGTCTGCCCGGTCAACGCGACCGTCCACACGCCAGAAGGTCTCAACGCGATGGCTTACAACCGTTGCATCGGCACGCGTTACTGCATGAATAACTGCCCTTACAAGGCGCGCCGGTTCAACTTCTTCGATTACAATAAACGTCCGGTGGATCAGTTGTATAAAGGGCCGTTATCGGACAAAGATCAAACGGGCGTGCGAGAGAGCCATAAATTGCAAAAGAACCCCAACGTCACGGTGCGTATGCGTGGTGTCGTTGAGAAGTGCACCTACTGTGTGCAACGTCTCCAAGAGGCGAAGTTCCGCCAGAAGAAAATCGCGCGCAGCGATGGTGATAACTTGCGTATCCCGACCGATTCGGTAAAGAGCGCATGTCAGAGTGCCTGTCCGGCCAACGCGATCGAGTTCGGCGATCTCGCCAACCAGGATAGTTCGGTGGTAAAAGCGAAGGCTTCGCCACGTAGCTACGACCTTTTGGGTTACCTTGGCGTCCGCCCGCGGACGAGCTTCCTCGCCCGCATCAAGAACCCGAATCCGGACATGCCGGACTCTGGTGCGATCGGCCAGTCGACCATGCCGACCGCCGCTCATTAGTCCACTTTTCAACCTTTCCATCTGAACGACACACTCACCAATGGCTGACGCAGAAATCACCGCCCCCGCCGCCGGACGCAACGTCCTCCGGAGAGAGCCGCTCGTCCTCAACGACCGGCCAATGGCATGGATCACGAACCGCATCTGCGGTATCGTCGAAAACCGCCAACCACTACTCTGGTGGGTGCTCTTCATTCCGAGTCTCGCCCTCATGGGGCTGCTTGGTTTCTGCCTAGCCTATCTCGTCGCGACGGGTATTGGTGTCTGGGGCAACAACCACCCGGTCGGCTGGGGTTGGGCAATCACCAACTTCGTCTTCTGGATCGGTATCGGTCACGCGGGAACCCTGATCTCTGCGATTCTCTTCCTTACGAGGCAGAAATGGCGCACCTCAGTCAACCGCGCGGCGGAGGCGATGACGCTGTTCGCAGTGATGTGTGCTGGTATTTTCCCAGCGCTGCACGTCGGGCGTTTCTGGATGGTGTGGTTCCTCGCCCCGGTGCCGAACGCCAACGGTATCTGGCAAAACTTTAAGTCGCCACTCCTCTGGGACGTGTTCGCGGTCTCGACCTACTTCACGGTGTCAGTGCTGTTCTGGTACATGGGACTTATCCCTGACCTCGCGACCCTCCGCGATCGTGCGAAGGGTGGCATCCGCAAGGCGCTCTACGGTATTTTCGCTCTTGGCTGGCGTGGTGGCAACCGCCAGTGGCGCCACTATGAGATGGCCTACCTGCTCCTCGCCGCGCTCTCCACTCCGCTGGTGCTCTCGGTGCACTCAGTCGTCTCGTTCGACTTTGCAGTCTCGATCGTGCCCGGATGGCACACGACCATTTTCCCACCATACTTCGTGGCTGGTGCGGTCTTCGGTGGCTTCGCCATGGTGCTCACCTTGATGATTCCGTGTAGTAAAATCTACGGGCTCAGTGACCTGGTCACGCCGAAGCACATCGACAACATGACCAAGATCATTCTCCTCACGGGAACGATCGTTGGCTACGCCTACTGCATGGAGCTGTTCGTCGCTTGGTATTCCAATAACCCGTTTGAGCAGGCTGCATTCATTAATCGAACGACCGGTTACTACAAATACTACTACTATTGCATGTTCACCTTCAACGTGATCGTGCCGCAGGTCTTCTGGTTCAAATACTGTCGACAGAACCTCTGGATCGTCATGGCCGTCTGCATGTGCGTCAACGCAGGTATGTGGTTCGAGCGCTTTGTGATTATTGTTACTTCGATCTCGCAGGATTTCTTGCCAGGTGCCTGGGACTTCTACCACCCGAGCATCACCGAGAAGCTGACCTTCCTCGGCACCTTCGGGCTCTTCATGGGACTATTCCTGCTGTTCCTGCGCTTCCTGCCAGTCATCGCCATCAGCGAGGTCAAGGGCGTGTTGCCACAGTCCGATCCGCACTTCCCGGGTGAGGATTCATTCACTCACGATGCTGAAGGCAACGCCTTCGCAGATCAATCAACCACCAAGGATTCAGCTGGCGCTAGCTAACAAAAGATCATGTCGACGCCTTTGAAAAGAGTTTATGGATACGTTGCCGAATTCGGCAGCGCGTCCGATATCTATCACGCCGCTGAGAAAACCCGCGATGCGGGTTTCCAGAAGTGGGATGTGCACTCGCCGTTTCCGATCCACGGCATGGATGGTGCGATGGGCTTGAAAAAGTCAATCCTCTCCTGGATCGTTTTCGGTATTGGCACCTGCGGTTTTCTGACCGCCTTCGCCTTGCAGTTCATCACCCAGGTGATGATCTACCCGACCTTTGTGCAAGATAAGCCCGCGACCTTCGCAACCTTGCCGGCCTTCTTCCCGGTGATGTTTGAGCTGACGATCCTGTTCTCGGCTTTCACCTGTGTGTTCGGCAGCATGATCCTTAACCAACTCCCGCGCCTCAACCACCCGCTCTTCGCCAGCAAGCAGTTCACGCGTTTCTCAGACGATGCCTTCTTCATGGTGATCGAGGCACGTGACCCGCAGTTTTCTCCAGAGAAAACTAAAAAATTCCTCGCCGACCTCGGTGGGACGAACATCGAACTTGTGGAGGACGAAGTCTAAACGGTTCCCTGAACTGAACGAAACTCATGCGATACTTTTTTCTAGCCCTTGTCTTTGCCTCGGTGATCGTCCTGAGCCTGTTTGGCTTCCGTGGGCACAAATTCACCGAGCCGCCTGCGGAGATTTTTAGCGATATGGACCGCCAGGCTCGTGTGAACTACCAAGCCGACAGCGACTTTTTCGCTGACGGACTTGGCTCTCGTTACCCGATCGCTGGCACGGTGCCAGTCGGTTACGAAGTTCCAGAAAAACCGGCTGCTGAGGGTGGGGGAGTTGCCGACTTCGGCTTTAGCTTCCCTGGCGACTCGAGCTACTACAACACCGGAAGCCTCGGTGATTTCTGGGGGCATGGAATGCCTGAGGAGATCGAGGTCGACGCAGCCTTCATCGAGCGGGGTCGCGAGCGTTACAACATCTCGTGTGCGATCTGCCACGGCGAGTCTGGCAACGGGCAGGGAGTTGTCTCCAAATACGGTCTGGCGAACATCGCCAATTTCTATGCCGCACCGTTCTCCGATCCGGCAGATCCAATGTTCCGCAACGACGGCGATATGTTTAGCACCATCACCAACGGCAAAGGCCTGATGGGTTCCTACGGTTCGAACATCACTGTCAAAGACCGCTGGGCAATCATCGCCTACATCCGCACCCTTCAGAAGAGCGCCGCCGCCAACTCTGGTGACGACGCGCCCGCTCCAGCAACAGCCGCTGCGAAGCCAGAGTAAATTTTACGATCTCCATGAGCCACCACGAATCAATCATCGACAAACTACCTCTCGACGGAGAGAAGGTGGACGTCTCGAAGTTCGACAAGATCATCCGCCCGCTCGCGATCGTCGGAGCTGTCGGGCTACTGATCAGTCTTGCCATCATGCTCTTCACTGAGAAGCAAGGCGTGATGGCCTACTCTTGGCTCTGGGCCTTCTACTTCTTCGTCACCTTGGCGCTCGGTGGCCTGTTCTGGGTGCTGTTGCACAACGCGTCCAACTCCGGCTGGGGCGTTGTCGTCCGGCGTGTCATGGAGCACGTCGCAAGCATGCTGCCATGGATGTTCCTTTTTGCGATCCCTCTCGTCTTCATCCCTGGTGTGCGCACAGCGCTCTACGAGTGGATGACCGCCACCGGTGAGGTGATCGACGCCAAGAAGCCTTACCTCACGATGAACTTCTTCTACGTCCGGATGTTTCTCTACGCCGGGGTGTTGAGCTGGATCGTTTTCCAACTCCGTAAGTATTCGATCGGCCAGGACACGTCTGGGGCTCTGCGCCCGACCTTCAGTGCCCGTCGTTTCAGTTGTGGCACGCTCCCGCTGTTCGGCCTCTCCATGACTTTCATGGCGGTCGACCTGATCATGGCTCTCGACTACGCCT
>JBLHKE010000214.1:0-10757 GCA_047619485.1 Verrucomicrobiales bacterium
CGATCTTGTCTTTGTAGGAGGTGCACCGTTCGAGCAGTCCCATCGGTGTGATGGTGCTGAGGATCCACGACAGCTCGGTGACCTCGGGGACGTCGCTCTGCCGGAAGAAGGTCGCCTTCTCCGGATCGAGCCCGCAGGCGAGGAAATCGGTCGCGACGTCTCTGACGTTCTGGCGCATGGTGGCCGGGTCGGTGACGCTGTTGAGCGAGTGGTAGTCGGCGATGAAGTAGAATGCCTCGCCCTCGTCCTCGTCCTGGAGGCCGATGGATGGTTCCATCATACCGAAGTAGTTGCCGATGTGGAGTCGACCGCTTGGTTGGATGCCTGATAGGATACGCATGGCGGGATCCTCGTTGCGCTGGCTGGGTAGATCAAGGGCATTTAAGATTTAGGATTTTTCATTTAGCATTTGGTACCGGAGCGGGTTGTGTTTTGAATTGGCGGATGAGTCGATCTGCCAAACGAATCCCGCTCGCCGGATATGTTGAATACTCCGAAGAGGAGATGCGCGACCGGGCAGCTTCTTTTTACGAGGAGATGGACAAACGACGCACGGTGCGCGCATTCGCTGACCGGCCGATTCCGGACAGGGTGGTGGAGCTTTGCCTGCGGGCGGCTGCGACCGCCCCGAGCGGAGCGAACCAGCAGCCTTGGCATTTTGCGGTGGTGCGGGATGCGGCTGTGAAGTCGAAAATCCGCGAGGCGGCGGAGGAGGAGGAGCGCGCGTTCTATAGCGGGCGGGCTCCTGACGACTGGCTCGGGGCGCTGGCGAAGATCGGAACCGATTCTGAGAAGCCGTTCCTCGAAACGGCGCCATGTCTGATCGCGATTTTTCAACAAAGTTGGTCGCTGGACCAGGATGGGAACAAGGTGAAGCACTACTACCCGAAGGAATCGGTCGGGCTGGCCACTGGAATATTGATCGCAGCGCTGCATCGTGCTGGTCTAGTGACGCTGACCCACACGCCGAGCCCGATGGGCTTTCTCAATGGGATCCTCGACCGCCCCGAGAACGAGAAACCGTTCCTACTGCTGGTGGTCGGTTACCCGGCTGCGGGCGTGACCGTGCCGAACCTCGAACGCAAGACGCTGGAGGAGATGGCGACTTTTATTTGAACGGCGACCCCTTCAAAGCGGACAAAAGGGTAGATTCCTCTGGCGAAACCTCATAGAGTGATGCTCGCCAGATGGCTTTTGAAACGATTGACCCTGCTATTCTCAAATGAAGAACACACCCCGCCGAATTTTCCTGCTGCTCGTAGCACTCGCTGTCGCGACTTTGTTAGGTTCCTGTAATGTTTTCGATCTGGAGCCCCGCTACCGGGTCGTCGAACCGGAGGCGGTCGTGCCGAAGAGTTTCCTCTACAATCCAGACCAGACCTACAACGATTGGATGGATACGCCTTTGCGCGTGCATTACCACGAGACGTCGGTCTCGGCGATTTTCAGCGACCAGCCATTCGAAAATTTCAGCTACGAGTTGTACGACATCCCGTCGGACATGAAGCCGGTATCGATCGATGCGCTTGGGCAGACGCGCCGCCAGTTATTGTGGGCGATCGCGCATGACAACAACTTGAAGATGACCCTGCTGACGACGGAGGGCGGCCGGCCTTCCGTGGTGGTGATTCGCTGGCGGGGGAACCGCACGACCAACGAGCGTGGTTCAGTGGGGCGCTAGCCCGACTCGCCTCCGATCAGGTCAACCAGCGTTCGAGCTCGCGGCGTAGCTGCGGGCTGTCGTCGACGGCATATTTGCTCTGTGCCTTGAGCGAGACCGCGCGGCCTTTCGCTGTGAGGATGCGCAGTTTCAATGGGGTGTTGCCACGGTGTCTCTCGGCGGCTTGCCTGATGAACATCAGATCCTCGGTGGTGCAGTTGCTCGGCTTGAGGTGCAGTGTCAGGGCATTGCCGTTCCCATTCTCGTTGCGGACACCGTTGGTGGTACCGTGGGCTCCCGGTGGCAGGTCGATTTTTTCGAGCAGCGAGATCTTCTCGGCGGTGAGTCGCTTGGAATCGGAGCGGCTGTCTGTCTCGACTTTGGCCTTCATCTTCACCACCGCTCCCTTGGCCAAGACTTCGTTCACCTTGACCCAGGTCTCGTTCCACACCATCACCTCGGTCTGGCCGGTGAAGTCCTCGAGCGTCATGATGGCGAAGGGCTTGCCGCCCTTCTTCGTGTAGCGCATGTCGAGGGTGGAAATGCTGCCGGCGAAGTCGTATTTCTTGCCGTCGCGTAGTTGCTCGAGCACGCCGAGTTGTTCGAATTTCCCCTTGGCCATAGCGCCGGCATACGCGTCGAGAGGGTGACCGGTAACGTAGAAACCGAGTAGCTCCTTCTCGGCGGTGAACATCTCGTCTTTGCTCATCGGCGTGACCTCGATAACCTCGCCTTCGGCATCGAGCTCTGGCGGGGCTGTGCCGAAGTCGACTTCCATGTCGCCGAACAGCGAGACTTGCCCGCTAGCGCGATCTTTCTGCGCGCTGGCAGCTGACGCCGTGACCTGCTCGATGCGCGCGATCATGCGCGCGCGACCCTCACCACCGAAATCGAAAGCGCCGCAGCGGATCAGACTTTCTAAGATCTTCTTGTTCACCGCTTTGGTGTCGAGGCGCTTTGCGAAATCGTCGAGGTTGTCGAACTTGCCGTCGAGGCGGCGGTTGTCGATCGCGAGCTGCATGGCGGCGGCGCCGACGTTCTTGACAGCGGCGAGACCAAAACGCACCTGGCGGCGGCTGGCGTCGCCGGCCTCGGGGGCAAATTTGAGCTCGGAGTGATTGACGTCTGGCGGGAGGATCTCGACGCCCATGCGCTTACATTCTGCGACAAAAATCGAGATCTTGTCGGTGTTGTTGATCTCGTTCGAGAGCAATGCGGCCATGAACTCGACTGGGTAGTTGGCTTTCAAAAAAGCCGTCTGGTAAGAGATCAATCCGTAAGCGGCAGAGTGCGATTTGTTGAAACCGTAGCCGGCGAATTTCTCCAGCAAGTCGAAGATGTCGTTCGCCTTCTTCTCGGGAATGCTGTTCACCCTCGCTGCACCCGCGACGAAAATTTTCCGCTGGATAGCCATCTCTTCCTCACTCTTCTTACCCATCGCACGACGCAGCAAGTCAGCGTCACCGAGGCTGTATCCGGCGAGCACGTTGGCCGCTTTCTGCACCTGTTCCTGGTAGATGAGAATTCCGTGTGTCTCTTTCGAAACCTCCTCGAGTAGCGGGTGCTCGTATTTGACCTTTTTCCTACCCTTCTTCCGGTCGATGAAGTCCGGGATCAGATCCATCGGACCCGGGCGGTAGAGTGCGATCAGGGCGATGATATCCTCGATGCGGTCGACGCCGAACTGTTTGCACAGCGCGATCATGCCACCGGATTCCAACTGGAACACGCCGATCGTTTCGCCCGCGTTGAGCAGGTCGAAGGTGGGCTTGTCCTCGAGGATGATGTCGTCGATATGGAAATCCGGCGTGTGCGCGCGGATCATCACCATGGCGTCTTGGATGACTGTTAGGGTTTTCAGTCCCAAGAAGTCCATCTTGAGCATGCCAACGTCCGTCAGCGGCTTCATCGCGTACTGCGTGACCACTTCACCGTCGTTGCCGCGGGTGAGCGGAATGTGTAAATCGAGGTCGCAGTCGCCGATAACGACACCCGCTGCGTGGACACCGGTGCCGCGCGTCAGGCCTTCGAGGAAGGTCGAATACTCCCACAGCTGCCTGGTGGCTGGCTCGTTTTCGATCGCAGCTTTCAGATCTGGATTTTTCTGGCGAGCTCCCGCGAGTGTGATGCCGAGTTCGGTGGGGATCATTTTCGCGATGCGGTCGCCGTCGCCGTAGCTCCAGCCGAGGACGCGGCCGACGTCGCGAACCACGGATTTTGCGCCGAGCGTGCCGAAGGTGATGATGTGCGAGACGCAGCGCTCGCCGTAGAGCTGGCGGACGTGCTCGATGACTTCGCCACGGCGCGACTGGCAGAAGTCGACGTCGACGTCGGGCGGACTGATACGCTCAGGGTTGAGGAATCTCTCGAAGATCAGGCCAAAGCGGATCGGGTCCAGGTCTGTAATGCGTAGGCAGTAGGCGACCAGCGAACCTGCCGCAGAACCACGACCTGGGCCGACGGGGATGTCGTGGTCACGCGCCCATTTGATGAATTCCCAAGTGATGAGGAAGTAGGAAACGAAGCCCATCTTCTCCATGATTCCAATCTCGTATTCGAGGCGCACGAGGAGAACTTCGTCGGTTGTTGCGCGCTCCTTGCCGTAGCGCATGACGAGGCCTTCGTTGCAGAGTTCGCGGAAGTAGTCGTTGCGGCTCTGTTTAGGATCCGGCGAATCGAACTGCGGGTACTTTTCCGAGCTGGTCGAGTCCAAGTGCATCTCGAAGTTGCACTTGTCGGTGATCTCGAGGGTGTTGTCACAGGCTCCGGGGATGTGCTTGAAGAGCTTGCGCATCTCCTTGGAGTTTTTGAAATACACCTCGGGCGAGTAGCGCATGCGGTTCTCGTCGAGAAGCATTTTGCCGGTGCCGATGCAGATCATGGCGTCGTGCGCCTCGTGGTCCTGCTTGTTGAGGAAGTGGACGTCGTTGGCCGCGACCATCTTCAGGCCGAACTCGTCGCCGAACTGCACGAGTTGTTCGGTGCACCGATGCTGTTGGTCGAGCCCGTGGTCGTGCACCTCGAGGTAGAAGTTGTCCTTGCCGTAGATGTCGATGAAGTCCTGCACCGACTGGCGTGCCTGGTCGGGGTTTTCATCGAGGATGAACTGGTTGATCTCACCGGTCATGCATCCGCTGAGGCAGATGAGGCCCTCTCTGAACTTGGCTAGTTGTTCCTTGTCGATGCGGGGTTTGTAGTACATTCCCTCGAGGTGCGCCTTCGACACTAGCCTTACCAGATTCTCGTAGCCGATCTTGTCTTTGCACAACAGGGTCAGGTGGGAGGCGATCTTGCGTCCCGGCAGTTTCTTTTTCTCGTGCATCGACGTTGGCGCGAGGTACATCTCGCAACCGAAAATCGGTTTCACGCCCGCCTTCTTTGCCTGCTTGTAGAAATCGACCGCCCCATAGAGGTTGCCATGGTCGGTCATTGCGACGGCTGGCATTTTCTGCCGCACCGCTTTCTTCATCAGGTCGGGGATACGCACGGCCCCATCGAGCGTAGAATACTCGGTGTGCAGGTGCAGGTGGACGAAAGGATCGTTGGCGGCCATCGGGTTTGAGAAGGTAGGGATGGCCGGGATTCCGGGCAAGGACTGAATGTTTGGGAACGTGAGTTTTCACTGGTTCTAGTGGGGGTGGTTCTCCGGGTTGAAATGTTGGAAAAATCCTTGAGCTTGGGAACCACGTGTGCCGCTCCAACATGACCGATCCCACTTTCGCGACCGATGGATTCGAGATCCGCCGGGGTGTTGTTTCCGCTGGTCGACTCGGGCATTTTCGCGCTGAGGCAGTGAAGGTTGCAGAGGAGGCAGGGACTGCTTGTGTGCGTCACCTCACTGCGCGTTCGGAGGTGTTTGCGGAGTTGGCTCGGTCGGCTGAGATTTCTGCACTACTCCCCGTAGGCTTAAGGCCGGTGCGGAGTATTTTGTTCGACAAAACGCCGGAGCAGAACTGGCCGGTTGCTTGGCACCAAGACCTGACGATTTCTGTGGCTGAGAAACGAGAGGTGGACGGTTACGCTCCGTGGTCTGTGAAGGACTGTAAGCCGCATGTTCAACCGCCGATTGGGTTGTTGGAGAATATGGTGACTGTGAGGTTACATCTCGATGACACTCCGACTACGAACGGAGCTCTTCGTGTGATCCCTGGTAGCCATCTGGCAGGCAGATTATCGCAGCAGGATGTGGCGGATGGCACTGCCGGAAACGAGGTTGTTTGTGCCTGCGGTGCTGGAGATGTGCTGTTGATGAAGCCACTGATTCTTCACGCCTCATGCCGTTCGATTTCTCCGAGTCGCCGGCGGGTGATTCATTTCGAATACGCGCGCGCCGAGGACTTGCACTGGGACTTGGAGTGGAGTGAACTATAGCGGGAATTGCAGCGGCGGTAGAATAGACGCCCACGTCCGTTCGGATCGAACGGCGCGATCGCCCGCAACCCGGTTAGGTAGGGAGGCGCTACCCGTCCCCGCCGTGTGAGATCGGCTCGATCCGCAAGTTTCGGGCGCAGCAGAGCTCGTCCCAGTCGCCGCCCTTGAGCTTGCATGCTGCGGTCTGACGTTTTTCGCTGAAGGCTTGGCGGTTGGCTGTAAAAACTCTCCCGATAAACTCGGCGCTGCCCACGGCGAGGCCATCGGTGAAATGGCGGATGCGGCAGCGCAGCAGTTGCGGCAGAGACAATTTGCCGCCGGCCTCGAAGACCTTCGCGACTTCCTCGCGTGAGATGCCTGCGCGTGCGGAGTTTCCCTCGCCGATGCCGAATAGTATTTTACGATACCTCGGGCCGATCTCGCGCCAGAACGCTGTTGGCTTTTCTAGATCGAGGGCGGTCGCGAGGCCACATCGTGCGAGTTTATCCCCCGCTACCGCCTCACTGTAGCCGCACCAGCGATAGTCCTTTGGGTCTTCGACCAGCCCGGCGCGTACCGCGTTGAGGTCGATGTAGGCGGCGATTTTCAGGAGGCTGTGCCAGTGCCCCTCAACGATGACGCTTTTGAAACGCGATTCCCAGAGCGTGCCTACCCTTTCGTGTTTGCGGTTGAACCAACTGCTGAACTTCTGCTTGAGCGTCTTCATGAACTCGCTGAGATCCCACATGCGGTGCAGGTACTTTTGACGGAGGTTTTCGAGGGCCGTGCCACTTCGGCTGCGAGCCTGATCGAATTCCCACTCGATCGCGATCATCGCGTCGGATGAATACAGGGCACGGCAGCGCTCTAAGATTTGCCCGTCGGAGAGCGGCTCCTCGGGGCGGGCAGGGACTTCCAGTAGCACGTGGAAGTGGTTCGAGAGGATCGTCCAAGTCACGACACGCACGCCTGAGAACGCCTCGACTTGGCGCAAAATTTTGCGAAACACATCGCGTTCGTGGTCAGCAAACTTGAAGTCGCGATCAACCGCCCGACTGATACAGTGGTAGTGTGTGCTCCGAGAAAGGCATGTCAACAAAATGCGGGGATTCGGCATATTTATGGTATACATCAGGACAGACGTTATGTCAATTCTTATTCTTTGTGAACGTTCTGCGTGGAACCGCGGCGGAGGGAGGGGCTGGACGGAGCGGCAGGAGGTCGTAACTGAGCAAGCGAAACCGCTGGTTGCTGTGATGGTGGAGGCGATGTCGATGGGCAATCTGGCTCCAGTTCCGAATTGGATAGGTGAACGGCGGCGGTAGTCCAGCACTGGTGGCTGCTGGTCAGTCTGACGGTGGGCGGATGGAGGTTCGGCTGGAGAAGATGGAGGTTGATTTTTCGCGTAACCACGAGGTGGAGCAGAAGGATCTCAGCGAGCGGCTCACGAAGGCGTCGGATGCAACCATGCTGTTGCACATGGGAATGGAGCAGGAGGTCACGAATATGAAAGTTTCGCTGAGCACGCGCGCGGAACTGGGGGGCGATCTTTGCGGAACTCGGCAAACGATTCGAGGCAAATGCGAGCGGTAGCGGATGGTAGCTTGGAAGATGACTGGTGGGGGAAAGCTAAGGGGCACCATTGTTGATCAGGCGCGCTCCAGCACGCCTGCCGACGATTCAGAGGTATCGGCAGGATTGGCGGCACTGCTTCTCAAGTTAGCACTATTCGAGAACGGAGCCGTGCCTTATGCGGATGTCGTTGCAAGGGGGTTGGAGGTTCCTGCGCCAATCTGGAACCCGGCACATTCTCTGTCGGGCTTCACTCTATTGGGGCGCCGGCTCACCCGACGTTGACATCGCTGTGTCTATCTAGGTTCCTCGGACGCTTGATGTTGGCTATGTTAGCGCTTTCCGAGTGACTCGATGAAGATGACCAGAGAGTCGATGTCGGAGTCATTGAGAATTCCTTTGTAGGAGGGCATGCCGACGTCCCGTGGGTTGTAGCCCTGGTTGACTTTCGCGGTGGGGTCGAGGATCGATTCGCGGAGGTATTCGCTGGTTGCTTCGGCGCTGCCACCGTCTATCAATTTTCGGCTCGATCCGGCGAGCCCAAGCCAGGTCGGGCCACTCTTGCCGTGCTTGGTGCCGTCGATCGAGTGGCAGGCCGCGCAACCGATGGTTTCGTAGATGGCTTTTCCGCGTTTCTTAGTCGGCGCGGAGAGTTGGATCCTTTTTGTAGTGCTAATCTGGGCTGCCAATTTTCTCAGGTCGGTGCCGGGGAAGCCCTCTTCACCTAGGTCGAGTGCCGCGGTTTCGTGCAATGTCAGGTAGGCTGCGTTAGCGAATTCCTCGCCGCTCTGCGTTTTTAAATGGTAGGTGATGGCGAGTTGGTGCACGGGTTTGAGTTCGGGCGTTGCGATGATGACCGAGCGTCGGTCTGCGGAGAATTCGGCTCCGCCGAGCGCGAGAATTTCTTCCCCGGCGCTGCCGTCGGGGTGGAAGTGGCCCGATCCGTAGTCGCCGCTGCGCTTATAGTTCCAGCGGCGTACGGTGAAGTCGCTGACTGATGGGTCGAGGGGCTGCTCGAACCTCAACACCATTGCGTTTTTTCCGGCGATGATCCGGGTAGGTAAGACGGATGGTTTACCAGTGTATCGCACGCGTGCCATCCCGCGGATGTCCTTAGCGGAGGTGCCCCAAATCTGAAAGCCGACGACATACAGTTGGCCGTCGATGGGATTGATCGCGCCTTTGAGCAGGGGGAAATCGAATTGGAGTGGCATCGGAACGGCGGCGGCTTGGCCGTCGCGATCGCTCAAGTAGGTGCGCAGCAATCGCGGTCGCTGGAAGTCGAGGTAGATCAACGAATCGCTCACGGGCCCGAAGCGGTCCTTGTCCGCCCACACCGGGCCGAGCCCCGAGGCGGCGACGGCGTGTGGGATCCAGCAGAGCGGGGGAGTGATCGGTGGTTCCTGTACGCCCCATGGTGCCGCTGGTTTGAAGCCGTAATAACCGCCGCGGACGATGCGGTGGATCGGGGTCGCTGGCACCCAGTGACCCTGTTGGTCGCTGGCGTAGATTTCGTTGGTGCCTGGTCGGATCGTCAGGTAGGCGTTGCGCAAACCGCTGGCGAAGATTCTGACCTGTTCGCCGTCTGGCGAGATCTTCAAGACGCGCCCGCTGTGCTTCGATGGGAGGTCGTTCTGCTGGCCGCCTTTGGTGATGAAAAGCGAGCCGTCGGCGGCGATATCCATGCTGTGCGCCATGTCGCGGGTTTCTGCCGATTGCCAGAAATCGCTGCATATGTTTTCGTAGGTGGTCGTCCAGCCCGGAGGCTCCGCCAGTCCTCCATCTGATGATGTAATTTTCGTGATCCCATTTTTCCCGAAAACCAGAATTTCGTCGTCGCTGCGAATCCGGATGGCGTTGGGTTCATGGAGGCCACCCGCGATCCGCTTCCAAGTGATCGATTCCAGCTTGGCGTCGAGTCCGGAGGCGATCCACACATCGCCGTCGAAGGTGACGATCGCCGCTCGCCCGTCCGCGAAGAAATCGATCCCACTGGGGCGGATGTTACGTTTTTTGGGATTGTTTATCGGCAAATCGATTGGATCTACCGCGTAGGATTCCTGACCCGTCATGACGTGACCCTTTGTGATGACTTCCCCAGTCCAATTCGGAGCCGACACTGGGAATCCAAAATGATCCGAGCTTGGGTCGATCTCTCTGTCGGAATGGAAAATTTCGAATATGATTTCTTCCCTGGTTGGTGCCAGTGTTAGTAAGTTGATACCATTCTCTTTAACCAGCTCCGACCCGGGCAAATCGCTGACGCGGCAGTCGCCTGTGCCGAGGACAAGAACGAGCTGGCGGTGCAGGTTTTTTTTGATGAAGAAAGAGCGCGCGATCGTGCCATGCTCCGTTAACCGTGGTGTCTCAACGATCTCGATCCCATCGATTTCGTAGTTCACGCTTGCCGATGTTCCGGATACCGTCGTCCCCCGCCACCGAGCCATCCCCTCCGGTAGCGCACCTCTCCCGATCTCCCTCGGATCTTTTCCCGCAGGCCTTGGATCTTCGAATTTAGGCTCGCCCCCGAGCTGCACTCCCGGATACAATCCATTGGCAAAAATAGGCGTCCCGATTGGCGTCGGTAACACCATCTGGCCGCCGCCCTTTTTGTTTTTTGCACGATGATACGACTTTGTCGCCAGGCTCTCCTCGGTCAAAAATCCACCTTTCCAAGCGCAGGCTACCCGACACAAGTCCGTATCGTAAGCGATGTAGGTGTCCTTACCCAGGCGCACCACTAGGCCGCGGGGTGTTAGATTGTCCTCCGGGAATCCTTGTCCCAAGCTGCGCGCGTCGACAACGATCTCGGCAAACGGGAAATCTGCTTCCAAAAAATGTGCGAACTCCGACTGTTTGCCTTCCTTCTGATCGGGTTTCGCTTCGGCGATGCCGATAGTTAGCAAAAACGATAAAGCTGGCAAAAAAAGGCGTCTCATTGGTGGTGGTAGACGAAACTCTAGGGTGGCGACGCTCTTATGTAAATTCAACGGTTTCACAAAGGTACGATTGTATTTCCGCCAAGATCGCCGAAACTACCCAATTTTCATGCTACTGACCCTATGAACCTGACCCACTCCCACCTAGCGCTTGCCAAGCGGCTCACTATCTTCGCCTCGTCGGCTCTGCTTGCTGCTGGCCCGACCCTAACGTTTGCACAAGATGCGGAGCCGCA
>JBLHKE010000215.1:0-10678 GCA_047619485.1 Verrucomicrobiales bacterium
AGCAGCGCAAACCGCAAGACTGAGTAAAATAGATTGCATATGCCCAGGAAATATGCGTTATACGTTCTATGCCTCGTTGCTGTTATATTTTGCCTACTGTTTCGTCCAGATATTATTACCATTGGCTTATCCGTGTCGCGGGTCGGAACTTTGTCTTTGGGGCACATGAAAGAGATGTTTTTCGGACGGTGATGCGGCAGGTCGAAGCGTTCTCAGGGGTGCAGGTAGTCACCTGGACGATTCTTTCAAATCACTTCCACGTCCTGCTGGAGGTGTCGCCTCGCCCCGCGGTGGCTCTTGGCGATGATGAAATCCTCGAACGCTGCCACGAACTCTATTCTGCAGACTCGATGATCGCAGTGGAGTGGGAGTTCGCCGAGGCGCAGCGGATCGGCGGGGAAGTGCTGACGAAGCTTCGCGCCCGCTACCTGAATCGCATGTGGGATTTGTCGGAGTTCATGAAAACGCTCAAACAGAAATTCACGATGTGGTTCAATCGCAGCCACGAACGGGTCGGAGTGCTGTGGGAATCGCGGTTTAAAAGCGTGGTCGTTGAGGGGCATTGGAACTCCCTTCTGAAGGTGGCGGCCTACATCGATTTAAATGCTCTTAGAGCAGGGATCGTCGATGACCCCAAGGAATACCGCTGGTGTGGTTACTGCGAGGCGGTGGCGGGCGATCGGGTGGCACGCCGCGGGATCTCTGCGGCGCTGGTGGATCTAAAAACAGACGCAAACTGGGGTGATGTCGGACCGCGCTACCGCAAAATCCTGTTCGGGATCGGGGAGGAAAGCTCGGCGCGTGCTGGCCTGTCACACGCGGAGGTGGCAAAAGTTTGGGCGGCTGGCGGGAAGCTGTCGCTCGCACAGTTACTGCGCTGCCGGGTGCGCTACTTCAGTGATGGATTAGCGGTGGGGCGGGAGCCGTTCGTGGATTCGGTGTTCGCGGTGCTGCGGGACGCCTTCACTAGCGGGCGTGAGTCCGGGGCGCGGAGGATGTCTAGTGGCGGCTGGGAGGAACTCCGGTCAGCGCGAGCCCTGAGGGTTAAACCGATCGACCCCGGCGAGCCGTGTGCGCACGCACGGCCCGGTTCTTGACCTTCGCCGTCAGGCTGGGAGGATTGACGGGTGGATCCACTACCCAATCAAAAATGCGTATTCTTCGATCGTGACGGTGTCGTCAACCGCTCGCCTGGTGCTGGCTACGTCACACGCCCCAAGGATTTTCATCTCAACGACGGGCTGGTGGAAGTGATGCAACTACTCGCTGAGCGTGACTTTGTCGCAGTATTAGTAACCAGCCAGCGCTGTGTCGGAAAGGGATTACTGAGCAGCGATGGGCTTGATGAGATCCATCTGAAGCTCCAGTCGTCGCTCGCCCAGCACGGGCTGGGCTTCCTCGACATCTATGCCTTCCTCGGAACCCCGGAGACCGCATCCTGGGAGAAACCGAACCCTGACATGATCCTATTGGCCGCCGAAAAACATGAGATCGATCTCTCGGCGTCATGGATGATTGGCGACGCCGATCGCGACATCGTGATGGGGCAGCGCGCCGGGGTTGGGAGAACCTTGCGCATCATTACTGACAAGGCAGTTGGCGTCGACGCAGATTTTACGGCGAAGGACTTGCTGGCCGCTAATGCTATCCTAACTGAGCAACTCGCGTAGCATCGAATGGAACCGATCGATGACAAGCGCGCGATTCTCGGCGAGGGACCGATTTGGCACAACGGCCAACTCATCTGGGTCGATATCGAAGGTCGCCGAATCCACCTCGGTGACCAGGTGATCCAATTGCGCGAGCGGGTCGGGTGCGCTTGGCCTTGTGCAGGAAACACGCGCCTTCTCTGTGGTTTGGAGTCTGGTTTCTCGTTCCTCGATCCAGAATCTGGCAAGCTCGAAGCCATCGCCAATCCTGAACCCGAGTTCGCCAACAACCGCTTCAACGACGGCAAGTGCGATCCCCTCGGGCGCTTCTGGGCAGGGACCATGGACATGCTGGAAAAACAGCCTTCGGGCTCGCTCTACAGGCTCGATCCTGATGGCAAAGTTACACGCTCCTTCCAGGGCGTGACCGTTTCGAACGGTCTCGCCTGGGATCCTGATGGAAGCACTTTCTACTACATTGATAGCCCGACACGCGAGGTGGCGGCGTTTGACTACGATGCGGGGAGCGGAGCCATTTCAAGACGCCGCGTGGCAATCGCCATCCCCGAAGGTGAAGGTTTTCCCGATGGGATGACGATCGATCGTGAGGGGAAATTATGGATCGCACTGTGGGGCGGTTGGGGCGTGGTGCGTTATGATCCTAAAAGTGGTGAACGTCTCCGCAAGATCGAGCTGCCCGTCGAGAGGGTGACTTCCTGCACCTTCGGCGGGGCGGATCTCGATCAGCTCTACATCACGACAGCAAGCATTGGCCTCGATCTAGAAGGTTCAGAAGCGCAACCATTTGCAGGTGGCGTGTTCCAATGCGATCCCGGTGTCACTGGGCTGGCTGCTGTCCCGTTTAGTTACTGCGGCGCGAGGGTGTAAACAGCGCGTAGGAATTGCCGACCCGCCGGCAATGGCGTGGCGCTGCGCACTACCAGATGATCGGCCGTCTTAGAGACGATTACCGAGCCGGAGGTTCCCCAGGTCTTCATGTCTGGGGAAATCTGCACGGCGTAGTCCACGTCACTCACAGCCGGATTTTTTACCACCTTCAGGGTGAGGTAGCCACCCACCACCGACGCCGTGGGCAACGCGGTCGAGCTGGCCAAGGTCGGATCCGTGCCACTCGCGTACTCTTGTAAATTGGTCGCGCCATCATCATCCGGATCCAACAACCCGGCGCTATCCACTGTCGAGCCAGGTAAATAGCTGGCTAACCAGTCTGCGAATGCGCCACCCGATGGCAGGGAGCCGAAGGTGTCCGACTGCCAGATTTCGCCCCCGTCACCGACCGTAAAGAACGAGTCATTGAAGAAGACCGCCGCCCTGCGCCTGGCGTAGCCAGGGTCTGTGTCGAGCGCACTCCAGGTTTCGCCGTCGGTGGAGATGAGGTTGATGTTCGCTCTCGAATCGTCCAAGTCAGTTCCGGCAGCGAGGTAGATCCCATTTCCGTAGGCGAACGCCGGGATCTCCTCAGAGCGACTACGGCTGGTGAGGAAGTTCGCCCCGGCGTTGGTGGAGTGGCGGATCTTCGAGTAGAATCCGCTGGCGAGAAAGCGGTCGTTGCAGAACTCGACATCGTAGAAGCCCTGCCAGCTGAGCGTTTCCGCGCCGAAAGAGGTGTCCGTCCAAGAGCTGCCATCGCTCGAGGTCAAAACGACGACAGTCCCACCCGAATTCCCCGGGCTGCCCGAGCCAACCGCCACGAAGGTGCCGTCACCATAGCTCACGCCCTTGAGATCGATCGTCGTCCCGGAGGGCACTGGGCTCCATGTGATCGCATCGGTCGAACGCCAGATCATGCCATCATCACCCACGGCGACGTGGACGCTGCCGCTGGTAGCGATATCGTTCAGGTCGGGTCCGACCCGCTGTCGTAAGGTCCAGGAGCTGCCATCGGTTGAAGTATGCAAGCTCCCCCTGAACTCGGATGCGGAACCCTCAAAGTCGAAACCCGCAGCGATGAACTGGCTCCCGTCCCAGACCACCGCGCGCAGGTAGGCGTTCGGCCCAGCGGACTCGGTGGTCCAGGTGAGGCCATCGGTCGACCTCAGCACCGAGTCGCCACTGGAGCCGACAGCTAGGAGTTGCGTTCCATCGCTGGTGATATCGTAGAGGTCATTGTCCGTGCCACTGTTGCGCAGCGTCCAGTTCGACACGGGATCGCTCACCGTGATCGTCTTCGTCCTAGTGACCTTACCGCCCTTCATGTCTGAGACCGTCACACTGATCGTGTAGGTGCCACCCACCGCCCACGTGATCGTCTGGCTCGCCGTGTTGGCGATGATCGACCTGTCACCGATATCCCAGTAGTAGGCGAGCACATCCCCATCGGGATCACTATCACTCACAGAAAACGTCACCCCATCGCGGGCATTCGCGTCAGACGGACCGGAGAGTTCAGCCGTCGGTGCGCGGTTGCTACTGAAACTGCCGAGGTTCACCGTGACGTCGATCCATTCGTTCGGCGCGCGGCCTCCGGCACCGATCGTGGTAATATGGACGCCGGCATCACTATCGGAGTAGGTCCGCCCCGGGAGGATGGCGCCATCCTCGCGATCTGCCTGCCCCCCGATACTGTCGGGGGTGGTGTCGAGCAGCCAGGCGCGATCCTCATCTGGTCGTTCCCATGTCAGATAGGCCCCGGCCTGTAACCATGGGTTATCGACGAGCTTCCCTCGGTAGCCGAGCCAGTAGTATTCGGGGAGCGCAGTCCGTTTGGTGATCCGCAAGGCTCGGGTGCTACCGCTCGTCGCGGCATCGTCGAAGCGGTAGACCCGGTAGGTTCCAGAACCCGCATTCGTCACATCCGTCCACTGCGCCGGCTCGAGCCAGTTGATCTTCTGCTTCCCGTGCGGTCCGATGTGCGCGTCGTTGCCCCCATCGCCCATGATGTCAAAATCGTCGCCATACTCCTCGCTCGACCCAGAGCCGACGACCGAACCATCGCTCGTGTCCCAGAAGGACGCGTGGCCGATGCCGTAGTTGTGGCCGAACTCGTGGATCATCACGTTGCTGCTGGTGTTGTCCTGGATCCACTGGCGTGTGCCACCGGCCAGACCAGCGTAACTGCTAGCCGCGCTCGCCCCCATCCCGATGTCTACGAAGTGAACGCCGATGATATCATACAGACTAAGATCCAAGCTAGGGATCTGCGAACGGGCGGCCGCTTTCGCATCGGTATGGAGCAAGTTATTATTCGTTGACGCATAGCTCGTCGAGAGTTTCGGCATACGGACGACGATGTTGCTCACCGTGCCGTTGATCTTAGTCTTGCCGTAGGAATACTCGCTAATCGCGTCGCTGACAGTGGTATTCATGTAGTTGGCGAGCTCTACTTGGCTCACCGATTCCCCAATTTTGTCCAAAAAATCCACGCGGATAAAATAGACGTCCTTCGGTGTCTCGGTCCAGGTGCTCGCCTGCAAGTCGACGTCCTCCTCCGCCTCCTGCCAGTCGAAGCCGTCGTCTCCGTCTGCGTAGAGGAAGATCACTTTCGATCCCGTGTGCGGCCCTGGCTTCTTGTCGAAGGCCGCGATCCGCTGCTCGAATGCCTCGAGTGTTTCTTGACTAGAAAAATGGAACTGCTTCCCGCCAGCGATCGCCGTCACCTCTCGGGTGCCGAGGACTTCTCCAGTCGCCAGACACCGATCTGAATGCGCCTGCCCCTGAGGGAATAACCCCGCATCCACCTCGCTCACTTCTTGGAGAACCCGCTCACGCACGACCGCGTGTCCAGCGAGAGTGATCCCCTGCAAGGGCGCGCCCTGCTTCGAGTCGATCGACTGACGTCGGCCGAACACCGAGGCCGAGAAATGTTCACCACCGAGGGACAACTCGTAACTCATCACCGGCGTCCCAGCCGTCGGCGACGCTGTACAAGCCGGCAAGGCGAGTAATTCCGCCGCGGCGCTGAACGGACGCTCGGTGTGCACCTTGATCACCTCCGGCAGGCCCTCGTATTCAGAATAACCCACCGCCCGCGCGAGTGCCTCGCGGGGATTTGTTTTGATCAGTGTTAGCATCTCGGACTCGCGATGCTTTGCCAGCTCGATCACCTCCAGCGGCACTTCACCTACATTGGATGAAACGTCGCGAGTCGCCAACCATGCCTCGAAGCGCCCGATGGCAGAACGAGAGCCCGTGGTGTTCGCTTCTACAGGAGGAGGGAAAAAATCTACCGAAAACCCGGCAATTGCCAAGGCTAGAAGTACGCACAGAAGCGGGATTCGTGATCTGTTTGGGGAACGTTTCACACGGGAGGGTAGCCCACAATCAGGAGATGACAAAATGCTTGGTCAACTCCACCACCCCGATCATTCGGTTGCGGCTGCCCGTCGCTCAGCCAGTCGCTCGCGCAGGCTCCCCTGGACGTATTTGAGGACTCGCCGCGTGTTCTGTACCTGAAGGCCAGGCAGCGGAGCCCCCACGAGGATGAAATAATCGGAATTCTTCAGCAGGGTTCCGCATTCCTGGTAGTGACCGTCATTCCACGCGGTGTCGCAGTAGAGTGGCTTGCCGGTCTCCTCGGCATAGGCGATCTGCTCCCAGAGGTCATCGATGTCGCGGATGCGCCGGTTCCACGGGTCGTAGGCGTGGTTGGCCGTGACTAGCGAAATAGTGATGATCTCGTCATGTCCGGGGGCGAATGGATTGGGCGACGGGCGCATGAGGGCTGCCGACTCACGCTGTTGCTCGACCGCCACCGAGAGGAAGGCGTGGCGTTCGTTCTGCGTCGCGAGGCCGATCACGATCACGAAACCAACAACAAGAGTCCGGGCGAGCCACGGCGATCGCCCCTTGCAGCAACGTGTGATCAGGGCTGCCGCACCGATGGAGAACAACACCAGCCACAGCGGCAACTGCCACGACGAGTACCAGGGGAAAAAGTAGAACTGCATGGCGCGCGCCTGGAGGTAGACAGTGAAGGGCGGCAGCAACATCGCGAGAGCGAGGCCGAAGGTGAATACTCCACCCCGCCAGGAACGGTACATCGCCATCGCCAGCGACGCCAGCACCACGAGGATCGCCAGCACGAGAAAGGCCATCGGCCACTGGTCGGTGCCGAAGGCCCAGATGTTTTCCGTCGACCAAGTGACGAAGGGTTGGCCGATGAAAAAATTGCTCATGCAATCCTCCATCCACTCCCACTCCATCGCCGAGGTGAAGTGCCCCGACTCGAGGTATTCCTCGAACTGGGCACGCTTTGGCATGAAGGTGACGAAGGCACCCGCGGCCGCCGCGAGGTTGACCGCGAAGAAGGCACAGAGGTGGGCGCGCCGCGACTTGACATCGACCGACCGATCGAACAAGAGCGCTGCGAACACCGCTACATTTAAAAGGATGAGCGAGTGTGCGACCGTCGTCACCGAGAAGAAGGCGAAGAATTGGCTGAGCCCGTAGACCGCCCACCAGCGCCAGCTGCCGCCGCAGCGGAAGATGCGGACGATCGCCACCGCCGACAGCGCGAGGAACAACATCGCGAAAGTGTAGCCACGCGCGGAGGTTGAGAATTCCAGATACCACGGGTGCAACACCGCCCAGCTCATCGCCAGCCAGGCCGCCAGCAGCGATCCGAGGCGCAACGCCAGGTAGCCGATCAGCGGCAGCGACAGCAGCGCGGCGATGAAGGCTGGCAGCCGCAGTACCGACTCGCTGAAATACGGTTTCGAGAAGTCGGTGTCGTTCACGCCGACCAGCTCCTCATGCAGCCAGCGTGTCACCCCGCTGTAGAGCGAGTGGTTGTTCGGCGTCAGGTATTCAAAGAAGGTGTCGCCGACGGTCGGCCGCTTCAGGTTGCCCTGGTCGTCATTGCGATGCTTCCAGCGACCGACGATGTTCTCGCGCATCGAGGTCACCTCATCAGTCCACAGCGACTTCTCCAAGCGCGGTTTCCAGATGATCGTGGCGAGTACCACGGCGATCGCAGCACCAGCCCAGAAACCGGTGCGCTCGGACCACGATTCGAGTTTCTTAGCAGGCCCCTCGGCCAAAACCGGTAGCCGATACTGGCTGACCGTCCACGGCGATGAGATTGCCAGCAGCGCCAGCAGCGCCATTGCGGGCGGCAGCGCCTTGCTAAATCCATAGTCGCCCGGGTGCGGACCAGCCTCCAGGTAGAGGGCAGCCGACAAAACGAGCCCGAGGCAAAAAACGACAAAAACGATCCGCCGCGCGCCGCAGCGGCGGATGAGACTCATCAACTTCATCAGGATGGCGTGCCGTCTTTGAATCTGTTGACGTTTCGTTTAATGCTAAATCCATGGACTCCCCCAGCCGCCGCCGCAAGGAGGGAAATGCTAGATGAACGGATATTCACCAGCCTACGGGAGGCGTAACCACCCAGCCGGTGGACGTTTTCCTGCGATCTGGTAGCCGTGGATCGCGTCCCGCTCCAGCGTCCAACGCACGCGCGCCTGGCGGCCGACATTCTGTTGCACCAGTTCAACGAAATCATCGCCTACCTTCGAAACGATCGCCACGTGACCGAAAGAACCACCGCGGAACACCACCAAGTCATCCACTCTGGGCGCAGAGCTACCACCATTTTCGAACTGCAGGAGACCGCGATCCACGTTCAGTGACCCGTCGGGCAGCCCCGGCTTAAAAAAATCACGCGCGTGCCCCCAGACGTTCGGCATGCGGTGCCCTTTGGCATCGAAATAGAAGCGTTTCACGAACTCGACGCACTGCCAGCTCTTACCGTAGTAGTAGCCATCTTTGCTCGAATGGGAGCCGTGATCCTGCTTGAACTTCGCGCCGTTGTAGTAGATCTCGATCTCGCGGTGAGAATCCAAAATGTCACCGATTTCCAGCGGCGCGGGCAAGAGAGTCAGCCGCTCCGACTCCTCGTCCCAGAACCAGAAGAAGATCGCCAGACCTGCCGCCAGCAGGGCGACTACGATCATCCAGATACGCAACATCCGCTTCCCCACGCTAAAAGATCAGACGGAAAATCCAAAACCAGAACAGCGCGAGTCCCGCAAGCGTGATTAGTTTCGGCCAGGAGCCAGGCTCCGGCTCCATGTCTTTTTCAAAATCGAATTCTAACATGCGTTCAAACTACGCGGCGAGATCGGCGATTCTTTCAAGTAATCAACTCCCCAGAGAGTCCGACCTGCCACAGGCCAGCTCTTCGCCCCGCCAAGTCCCATTAATAATTAGGCAGACAAGAGTGTCCGCACTCCGCCGCCCAGCTTTACTTGCGGCCGAAGATACGGAAGCGGCGCTCGCGCTTCTTCTTGTTCGAACTCGAATTGCTGCTGGAAGAGTCCGAGCCACGGTAGGCCGAGGGGGTGCTGGCAACGCCACTACCAGAGTTGCCACCGCGGTAGGCATGTGGCGAGTTAGTCGAGTAGTTGGACAACTCCTCATCGCTGTAGCTGCGCGGGGCGGAGGTCGTGGCGCGGCGGTCACCACGTGCATCGTCGAAGCTGAGCGCAAAGGGTTTCGACTGGCCGAAGCGATCCTTCTTGTAAATCAGGCGCCGCACCGGCTGGCCGTTGGCGGAGAAGACGCGCTCCTCCTGGACTTCATTTGCGCGGTCGTAGATAAACTCGCTGCGGTAGAGCAGCTGCCCGCGCCCATCGTAGACGAGCCCGTTGAGCGGCTTCCCGCTAGTGCTGAGTTGGAAGATGCTCTTCATCAGCAGCGTGCCGTGCTTGTCGAGCGTCTGCTTCTCGCGGATCTTGTTGTTCAGATCCTGCTTCGACACCGTGCGTGTCTCGTCCGGGTGGATGATGGTGCGCGAATAGATCCCCTCCTCGCTGTCGCCGCGGTTCACGGGGCGTCGGAGCTGGGCGCTGGCTGTCGTGCAGAAAAGGACGACGATGAGGCTGATGCTGGCGAAATTTCTCATGTTGGGTCAGGAAAAAAGGGGGATTGCGCAGGTGGATTGCACGTTGAGTGTAGGGCGTGAATGACCCGCGAGCAAGCCTCAAACCCGGAAGTTCTGGCTCCGGAGCCAGGGCATCCAGCACGCCTTGGCGGATCGGGAACCAACTGATAGAGCTCTCTGGACGCGGCCTGATCATGGGCATCCTCAATACCACGCCGGATTCTTTTTCCGACGGAGGTGAATTTTCCGAGCTGGAAAGCGCGGTCGCCCACGGCCTAGAAATGGAGGCTCAGGGAGCCGCGATCCTCGATGTCGGTGGCGAATCGACCCGCCCTGGGGCTGCGGAGGTTTCGGTGGCAGATGAACTGGAGCGCGTCGTGCCGGTGATCCGCCGGCTCGCGGCGAAAAAGCAGCCGGAGACGCTGCTGTCGATCGACACCTCGAAAGCAGCTGTCGCCGCGGCAGCCGTCGAAGCGGGTGCCGACATCATCAACGACGTGACCGGACTGCTCGGCGATGTTGAAATGTTAGACGTCGCAGCGAAATGTGACGCAGGCCTAGTGGTCATGCATATGAAAGGCACGCCGCGCACAATGCAGGCCGCCCCCGAATACGGCGACGTCGTCGGCGAGGTGCAGAAATTTTTCGAGCAGAGCCTAGCGCGTTGCAAGGCTGTGGGGATCGATCCCCTACGACTGTGTTTCGATCCTGGAATCGGCTTCGGGAAAACCCTGAAGCACAACCTCACCCTGCTGCGCAGCCTGCCCCAGCTACGGGTTGGTGACCGGCCGCTGCTGCTCGGCGTCTCGCGCAAATCCTTCATCGGTAAACTCGTTGGCAGCAATGAGATCTCAGACCGGTCATGGGGCACGGTCGCACTGACCGCCCACGCGCGCGAGGCGGGTGTCGAGATCCACCGCGTGCATGAAGTCCGGGCGAATCTGGAAGCGCTGCGCATGGCGGAAGCGATTCTATGGGGCTGAGCTAGCAGGGGCTTGCTCAGGCACCGATCAAATGAACCGCAGAATATCGAACAAGGAATTTCGAATTCTGATTGGAGGGCACCTCCGGAAACCTGCTGTGGAAATGGGGCGCAGAGAAAATTCCCGCTGGCGAGGCGATAAACGCTAAGCTATCTGGTGATAGTGGGCGCTTTAGCAACGAAGACAGCGGGGATTTTATCAAG
>JBLHKE010000216.1:0-10661 GCA_047619485.1 Verrucomicrobiales bacterium
GCTCGACGCGAGTCGCTAGACAAGCGCCTCCGGATAGATCAAGCTTCACGACAATGACCAAGTCCCCCCGACGGATCCTACTGCTTCTCGCAACCCTCGCCCTCGCAAAATCAATCGATGCCGCCGCCGCGACAGTCGTGAAATCCTCCGCCGATCAAGCGCAGACTGGCAACCATGCGACCAACGCATTCGACGCAGATCCAGAAACCCGCTGGGCGGCGAGCGGCCATGGTCGCTGGATCCAGTTCGAACTCGATCGCACAATCGAACTCTCCGAACTGCGCATCGGGTTCCATCACGGTCAGCGTGATTACGCTTTCGACATCCGTCTTTCTAACGACGGGAAGGCATGGAGCCCACCGAAAAAGTTCCAGAGCAGCGGAAATCCTGACGTGATCGCTTACCAATTTCCAAAACAGAAACTACGCTTCGGACGAATCACTGTCTACGGGAGCGATGACAGCGACTGGGCAAACATCCACACGATTCATATCCCCGGAGTCAGCGCCGCAACACCCCCCAAATCACCACCGGTGAAAACCAGCGGCTTTGAAGTCACCGAGTGGGCAAGCGATTCTGCAATCAAAAATAGTGTCGCCATTTCGATCGACGATCGCGGCCGAGCCTACCTGACCGTCGTCGAGCGACGCAAGCAATCGAGCCTCGACATTCGCAACCACCAAGATCTGGTGAAGAAGGATCTGTCGCTGCTAACCGTCGAGGATCGGCGCCTATGGTACAAAGGACATCTCACCGGCCAGAACTGGCTCCCCGATCGCAACAGTGACGGCACCAGAGATTGGCGCGACCTCATGGTGCAGCGTGACAAGGTGCTGCAATTGGGCGACACGGATGGCGATGGCAAAGCTGAGGCGATCCGCATCATGAAGGAATATCACAGCGAGGTCACCGGTATCGTCGCGGGCGTCCTGGCGGTCGGCGATGATGTATTCGTCGCAGCAGAACCGGATTTCCTGCGCTACAGCGACGAGGACGGCGACGGCTTCCCAGAGACACAACAACTCGTCGCCACCGGCATGCAGGTGCACATGGGACAGGGCGGGCACAACCTCAGCGGCGTGGCGGTCGGACCCGACGGCCGAGTGTATTGGTCGCTCGCTGACAAGGGGCACTTCGTCGAGACGCAAGAGGGCAAGACCTACCACATGCCCAACGCTGGCGCGATTTTCCGCTGCGAATTGGATGGGACAAACGTCGAGCGCTACTCCACCGGCGAGCGCAATGCCCAGGAGCTCGCCTTCGACGCGCACGGCAATCTGTTCAGCATGGACAACGACGGCGACTACCCCGGCGAGAAAGAACGCGCTCTCTACATCACCGAGGGCAGCAAGATCGGCTGGCGGCTGAACTGGCAGTGGTTGCGCAAACAGGATTTCACCAAGATCAGTGGCATCGATGCCTACAATCCGTGGATGGAAGAGAAACTGTTCTTGCCGCATCACGAAGGCCAAGCCGCATACATTACTCCTACCATCGGCAACTTCGGCCCAGGACCGTGCGGATTTGTCGCCAATCCCGGAACCGCCTTGAGCGCCGATCTCGCCGACTGCTTTTTCATGACGAACCAGAAAGGTGAAGTGCGCGTGTTCCGCTTCCAAGAAAAGGGCGCGTCATTCTCTTTCAGCGAGGCGCAGCCAATCAAGGGTGGGCTCAACAACACCGGCCTCGCAATCGGTCCCGATGGAGCCCTCTACTCCGCCTCCTACGGTAGCAACAATGGCGCGATTTTTCGCTTCGATGTCGCGGAAGAAAACCAGCATCCAGCGCGCACAGAAACCAAGAAGATTCTTGCGCTCGACGCGAGCGATATCGACGCGAAGAAATTGCAGGGCTGGCTCGACCACCCCGACCAGCGCGTGCGGATGAAAGGCCAGTTCGAACTAGCACGCCGCGGCGCTGGAGGCGCCGGGCACCTACGGCTTGCCCTCACCGACGCGAACACGAGACTCGGCAAACTGCACGCCATGTGGGGCATAGGCCAGCTTGCCCGCAAACAACCGGTGGCGTTGGATTCTCTGATGCCCGCATGGGACAGCAGCGATCCAGAGATCCTCGCACAAGCGGCCAAAGTCACCGGCGAGACCAAGGGCGGCCCCGCCAATTTGCAGGCGATGCACGCTGGCCTCGACCACCCGTCACCACGCGTGCGCTTCTTCTGCGCCATCGCCATCGGGAATCGCGGCTACAGGGAAGCCGCAGCCGACTTGGTGAAAATGTTAGAGGAGAACGCAGATACCGATCCCTACCTGCGCCACGCCGCGGTGATGGGACTGCGGGGCACCATGACACCGGACGAACTAGCCACGTTGAACCAACACGACAGCCGGTCCGTGCGCCTCGGGGCGATCGTCGCGCTACGCCGACTCGGGTCACCGATGGTCGCGGCGTTTCTAGCTGACGAGGACGAGTTGGTCCTGCTCGAGGCCGCCCGCGCGATCCACGACGATTCGATCGATGGCGAGGAGAAAATCTGCGAAGCGCTGCCGGATCTGTCCGCGCTACTCACCCGCGAAAAGCTAAAGAACGAAGCGCTCCTGCGCCGTTCGATCAATGCCGCCTTGCGCAATGGCTCGGGCACAGATCTGCAGAACCTAGTCGCATTCCTCAAACGCGGTCACGAGAACTCTAACCTGCGCCGCACCGCGCTGGCGGCGATCCTCTGGTGGTCAAATCCGCCGGTGCTGGACGCCGTCGAAGGCCGTTATCGCCAGCACGCCCCGCGTGATGCGGAACTTGCCAATCGTGCCGTCATCGAGCTGCGCGACAGCATCGCGGCTGACATCGATCTGCGCGAAGTGCTTCTCAATGGAGTCGCCGTGCGCGGCGAGGCTCAATGGTTCGAGGGAATCGATGATTGGCCAACCTCAACCCACACTCGCCTGCTGTCGGCGATGGCAAAAGTGGAGTCCCTGGGTCTGAAGCCATTCGTCGAGCAATGCCTCCAATCCGAAGATGCCGCTGTTCGCGAGAAAGCCCGCGAGTACGCCGCGCAAGTTGGGATCCCACTAGTCGACCAGCTGATCGCCATACTCGACGACCCCAAACCGGCCGGCCAAGGGAAGGCGATCGCCCAGCTGGCAAAACTCGACGACCCGCGGGCGCAGAAAAAATTTGCCAAGCTAATCGAACGCTACCGAGCAGGGGATATCGAGCCCGAGTGGAAACTCGAACTCTGGCAGGCAGCAGAATTGAAGGGCATCGAGCTCCCGGCAACCACCGACCGACTCGAGTTCGGAGGCAATGCCAAGCGCGGTAAAAAACTCGTGATGCAACATGCTGCCGCCCAGTGCATCCGCTGCCACCAGCTAGGCAAAGACGGCAGCAACCTCGGACCGGACCTCTCCAAAATTGGCAAAATCCGCACCCGCGCGCAGTTGGTCACCTCGATGCTCGATCCGACCAGCGAAATCTCTGATGGCTACGGCACGATCCTGTTAAAAACCAAGTCGGGAGAGGAACACAGTGGCGTGCTTTCTAAACAGACTGATCAGGCATGGACGATCACGCTCCCGGACGGCAAGGAAAAATCACTCTCGCCCAACGACATTGAAAGCCACACGCTGACCTCGGTGATGCCCCCGATGGGTGCCCTGATGAAGCCGCACGAGATCCGCGACATCATCGCCTACCTCGCCGGGTTGAATTAGCCATCAGTGATCGGCTACAAAGTCATCGAACATCCACATCAACGTCAGCTAGCAACTCGGAAGGCGGACACCCCTATCTGCCAGAGCTGATACGCCAAACTCTAAAGCCGGGGACTCCTGCTAGGCAATTTCATGACACGCCCCAAGAGATTCAGCCTCCGGGACTAAAGGCTTGTTCGGAAATAAGTTGGTCAGAGATGCGCAGGAAATTTAGCCAGTACCAAGGCAAATGCGGGCGATTATAGCGGGCTACTTGAGTTGGAAGCTAACGCCGGTGATGGCCAAAATAACCAGCAGATTGTAGGAGTTATTTCCTGACAGCCCCTAAGGGCTGACGGTCGATCGGCAACGAAGTCTTACGCGCGGCGCCACTCCGCTTCACGCTAGATCAGGACCAGCCGGTAGCATTTTACCAAATCACCGTCAGGGTTACAGAATCGAAGACCACTCAGAGCCAAACACATTCCTCCACGAACTAGTCGTGCCCGGGTCGGACATCGACCGGCAGGGGCACGTTAACAACGTCGCCTATCGGCGTTGGGCACAGGACGCCGCAGTCGCACATTCGACGGCGGTCGGCTGGGACGCCCTACGCTACCACAAAGCAGGCGTGAGCTGGGTTGTCCGCTCGCACGAGATCCGCTACAAACGCCCGGCGGTGCTCGATGATGCGATCACGGTACTAACTTGGATCGCGACTTTCCGCAATGCCTCCTGCGAACGTAGATACGAAATCACGCGTACTGAAGATGGGATCATCCTCGCTGAGGCGGTGACGGAGTGGGCTTTCGTCGATCTCGAATCCAGTCGGCCAAAACGTATCCCGACGGAACTAGCGAGTTCTTTCAAGGGCAGCTCCGGAAACCTGCTGTGGAAATGGGGCGCAGAGAAAATTCCCGCTGGCGAGGCGATAAACGCTAAGCTATCTGGTGATCGTGGGCGCTTTAGCAACGAAGACAGCGGGGATTTTATCAAGCTCCAGCCCGCATGAGGTTTTCGGAGGTGCCCTCAAGTGATCTTATTTACAGACGGCTCCCAAACAGGCATCGCGACCCGACCTAATCCAACCGCGATTGAAGTCGGCACACCAGTCGGAGTAGCTCTACACAACCAAAGCCATCAAGGCCAGGTAACAGCCCCTTTGCCACCAAGTTCCTCCAGTTGCGCCACGCCCGAGAAAATCATTTGCACAATTTTCAGAATACTGTTCATTAGAACACATGACTCAATTACGACCTAATAACACTGACGCCGACACCACCGCCCCATTTTTTATCTATGACGAAGACGAGCTTGTCTGGCGTCACCTCTCAGCCGCCGAGGGCTACACAGAACTTGGCATGTATGCCGAAGCGCACCGGGAGCTCGATCTTGCTGACCAGCACTCCGAATTCCGGCTCGACGTGGCCAAACGCAAACTGAACCTCTACCTGATGGAGGAACGCTGGAAAGACGCGGCGATCTACGGCGAGATCATGACGGAGTTCGATCCAGACGAGCCATCGCATTTCATGAAATACGCAACCGCCCTGCACGGACTCGGCAGAACCGACACCGCGATCTACGCCCTGTCACTGGCTCCGAGCAAGGCCGAGCGCGATCCGAACTATCAATTCCGCCTCGCCGCCTATGAACTGGAGGCCGGATTCCGTGAAGAGGCACTCTACCACCTCGAGAACGCTCTCGCCCTCAATCCTGAGCTGAAGAAAACTGCACTACTCGATCCAGAGTTGGCAGACCTCGTCTTAGAAGTCCCACCGATCCCCCGCTTCGTCGCCTCGGAACCTGAGTATGATCCAGAAGAATACGAAGATGTTGCCGATGCATTCATGCAACACATTGGCTCGCAGCTAGAATCTGATGAGGATTTCGACTGCCCATTCTAGGCCAAATGTCTCTTGGTTGGTGGGGATCTCCGGGCATCCGACGAACCGCTCGACTTAAACGTGCCTCGGAGTGCAACTCCGTGGCTGCTGCAAAATCTCACCTAACTCGAATGGCACTAGTTTAAGAGCCTGTCGGGCTTAGACGATTCGAGCAAAACGTTTTAGAATTCCGATCCAGATCCGCTTGCTAGAGAGGATTTGAATCGATTCACTGACGATTCAGCGGGCCGATCTGGGCGAATCATAAAATGATTCTTGCCAGATCGGGTATAAGTTCGACAGGCTCTTAAGGGCACCCGTCGAGGACTCTCCAATGCCCAAGCCAAGGAGCTTGGGGCGTCTCGGCCCAAGTTTTTCAGGGACGGGGCGAAACGCCCCAGGCTCCTTGGATCAACCTCTTGCGTGTAACACAATCACAAATCGTAATGAGTAACAGTATGTCGCTATGCTCAACCACCGACTGGCTTTAAAAGCTGCGGTCTATTTTATCTGCTACGAGCCGAAAACCGCCCTTAAACTAGTGCCATTCCACCTAACGCTTTCATCGTTGAGGTCACAGCAATGATCGGATCATAGTCCAAAACTAGTGTCATTCAGGCTAGCTGGGAAAGCGTGTTCGAAAGGAAACACCCTCATCAACTTGTCGGACATGTCAAAAACTCTGCGTAATCTGCGGTTCAAAAACCATCGTGCTGAGCCCGCGCCTCCCTGGCAGAGAGCACCACTCACAACCAACACTACACAAAAAACGAGCCCCGCCGGAAGATCCAACGGGGCTCGCATTTCGTAGCGGATTGATTCTAGCTACCGCTCGTTATCGGTGGCGGAGGACTTCACGCAGGATCCCCTCGGCGATCCGGGCACCGCTGGAGCGGTTGCTGGTCGAGCGATACTCGTAACGATCATGACAATGGTCACTGTGGCGGTAGCGACGTTCCAGCGAAGCAACGACCGCCTCCATGATGTGCAACGAGCGGTTCATGCTTGCGATGAGCCCCTTGACATGGCGCGTATCCCCGTGGGCGTGACCACCCCTGCCGTGCCCGTGGCTGATCTCCTCGACCATGTCTGCGACGTGGTGGATCAAATCGTCAAGATCTTCGAGGTCGGCGCGCAAGTGCTTCACATCGCTGAGCGAATGCACGTGATGCGACAGCTTGTCGATGTGCTTCGCCTCGCTGCGGATCTTTGCCGCGTCGTTCAGCAGGTGGCGGTATTCGTCCGTGTGGCGGAAGTGGCGAACCACCTCGGCCTTCAGGTCGTCAGCGTAGTCGACGACGCGGTGGGCTTCACGGACCAGGCTGCTGCTGGAGTGGCCAGCGTTGGCTACGCCGGCAGTGAATCCAATGGCGATGGTGGCAACGGCGATACGAATGATATTTTTCATGGTGTTAGTCTCTGTATTTTCTGGTTAGTAAATTTCCTTCCGGCTAGCACGCCGAAACGATGTTCACCTACTGAGACGAGCCGCTCACTTTCGCTATTCGATCATTCGGAAAAAGAGACGCAATTAAACTCCAAATTTATTTGAATAATCACTCACGACCACTCGTCGCGAAGTGCTCAAAGCGCACCCTTTCAGGTTGGATTGAGATCTTTTAGCCCTTCCCGGAGTATCATGCTGATGCAGGAGAAACCCTAAATACCAACGACCAAAAGGGAACAATCACCGATCGACCGCGCGAGACCAAGTCCGGATTTGGAGATGCCTAAAGACATCACTCCACCACCCCCCGCAGAACACGAAAAATAGCGTGAAGCACAGCCAATTTCAGAACACGATTCTACCAACCTCGCCAACTTCGGCCTCACGCTACACGAGCTTCTTCAACTTCGTCACCCGCCCGGTCGACACCCATTCGGCCACGAAGATATTCCCCTCCGCATCAAAGCAGGCGTCATGCGGGTGCACGAACCTCCCCGCCTCCCAACGCGTCGGCTGCCGGCGCATCTTCATATTGTCTTTCAAGACCTCCTTACGCCACGCTTCGTTCTCGCCCAAATGCGCGACGACCTGGTTCTCTTTGTCCAGCAGCGTCAAGCGCGCGCTCAGGTCCGGCACCAGCATGAGTTCGCCGTGCACGTCCACGTTCGCAGGCAGGATGAATCCGCCCTGCGTGCGCAGGTGTTTCCCATCGAGATCGAACCATTGCAAGCGGGCGTTGGCACGATCGGCGACCACGAGCGAGGGAACATGGCCACGCGAGTCGATCCACAGCCCGTGCGGCAGATTGAACTTCCCGTCCGCTTTGCCGTGACCGCCAAACGAGGACAGCCATTTGTTATCTTTATCATAGCGGTGGATACAGTGAGCCCCGTAGCCATCGGCGAGGTAGAACCCACCGTCCGTCGGGTGGAAGGCAAAATTCGTCGGCATGAACCTGTCCCGCCCCCACACTTTCGCAGGCTTGGTATCCTCACCTTCCTTGTAACGCTCCGACTCCATCGGCGCGCGCTTCTCCCACACCTGTTCGCCCGTCAGCGTCAGCTTGGCGAAATTCTTCAGGTGCTGGTAGCCGGTGACGTATAGGAACTGCTCTGAACCTTCAGTCCTCACCTCCAGACCATGCCCGCCACCCCGAAACTGATTGCCAAACGCACGCACGAATTTACCCGCGGCATCGAACACGAAAATCGATGGATGATCCTTCCCTTTCAGCCCCTCGTGGATCACGTAGAGGTTCGAATCACTATCGACCGCGACGTTATGCGTCGTCTGCCAGGTGAACTTGTCCGGGAGCTTGGCCCAGCCATGCGTCACCTCATAGCGGTGCTCACCCTCGCCGACAATCACCAGCGCTGAGTCCGATTTCTGGGCGGTCAGTAGGTGGGGCATCACGAGGGTTCCAGCCGAGGCCAAACCGGCACGGCGGATGAAGGAACGACGCGAAGGAGAAGTCGGGGGATTAGTAGATTTCATCCCCGAGGATAAGAACTTAACCGAACGATGGGAACCATCTTTTTGGCGGCACTAACCCGAATGACACTACCTTGGCCGCCCTAGAACCAAGCACGCGTGATACCCCCAAAAACCGATCGACTCGCTCACTGCGAACCGAGCAGAACGTTCACGCACGGCACCGGCTACCAGATCGATCCCATCGCACTCGGCTGCGACTTCCTCCAGTCCGGCCGTCGCTGGAACCCGCCCCTCCCACAAGGCACGCAACGCGATGATCGCCTCGATCGCGGGAGTTGCCCCCAGGCAGTGCCCGGTAATCCCCTTGGTCGAACTCACCGGCACCGCCTCACCAAACATTCGCCGTAGCACGCCGGCTTCCACCCGGTCGTTCAATTCCGTCGCGGTGCCGTGCGCGTTCACATAGCCAACATCCTCCGAGCGCAAGCCGGCGAGCGCCAGCGACCGCTCTAACACATCCACCAACCCGGAACCGTCTTCCCGGATTCCGGTCCGCCCGTAGACATCGATCCCGGTTGCCCAACCATCCAACCGCCCCAAGATCTCGGCGCCACGGCTGCGCGCAGCACTCTGTCTCTCTAGGACGAGGAACCCCGCCCCCTCGCCGACGACCAAGCCATCCCGCTTGGTGTCGAACGGTCGGCAAGCACTTCCCAACATCCCCGCCGACTCCATCCCGAGCATCACCAGCCGGTGTAGCGGGGCGTCACTTCCTCCGGCGAGCACCGCCTCAGCCTCACCAAAAATCAATTGCTGAGCCGCCAAGGCAATCGCATTGGCAGCCGAAGAACAGGTCGCCGAAACAGTGAAGCCCGGAGCGGTGGCTCCGAATTGCTGAGCCAACAACCCACTCAAACACGCAACCGTTCCAGTCGCCGCCATCGTCGGTCGCAAACGCTTACCCGAATCCATCTCGGCTTTCGCCAAACTCCACTGTTGCTGTGGACCGCGAGAGGTGCCCGCGATCACCGACAAACCTTCACCAGAAACACCCGCCTGGTCAACCGCCTCGACCGCTGCCGATAGTGCCAGTTGCACACTCCGATCCGTACGACGCCCAGCGCGCAGACGTGCGTCCTTCGCAAAATCAATCTCCGGGGCGACGCGCGCGGGATAGGTGTTGCCATCGAACTCCACCTCATCGACCGACACCTCACCCGAGACGACGGCTCGCCACAGCGAATCCACGTCGGCTCCAGCCGCACAGTGCACCCCCATCCCGGTCACTACGATCGGGTCATCGGCAATCAGCGCTGCTAGCAAATGGAGATTCATGGAGAGGGGTCTGAACCAACACCGTTTCGAACGCTTCTCAAACGATTCTCCGCGCTATCAAAAATCGCCCGAAGAAAACGGTGATGAGCGTTGCCTAAACTATTGGGCGCGCTGCACTGCGAGCCTGAAAAATGCCTGTTGAGCGTCGCCAATTGCCACCCTCGCACGCACGGTCACATGGCTTTCATCCTCGCCTGCCGCAGCCTGTGTAACACCACTACGACTCCACGTCTTCAGGTCAGCCGACCACTCGACCTGACCCACCACACCAATTGCCGAGAGAGATTGGTGATACTCGGCCGAGATCTCATCACCAGAGATCACCGGCTGCCCAAGTGGCGCAACAGAGCTCGCCCCGTGCGGATCATTGCCTGTGAAATACTCAATCAGGTTCGAAAGCCCATCGACATCCGGATCTGCGAATTCACCCCAGACCGTGAGTTCCAATGAAGGTTCACCGAGTTCCCCCTGCAGAAAAATTCTCGGCCAACCAGCCTTCATAGAAGTCTGCGGATGAGTCCGACACAGTGACCACTGCCGTCTTCATCTCAAAGCCATCCCCCTTGATCTCCCCCAGCATCACCACGGTTGCGCTTGAGACCGCGTAGGAGGTTGCTGGAAGGTTGCTGCTGCCGTCCGGCCAAATCCATGCCGGGTCCGTGATCAGGATCCACTCGGCAGCGCCGGGAGTCGCGCGCTGGTCGTAGCCCCAGATGTAGAGCTGGCCGCCGAGATCGAACGGCGCCTCATTGTGGTCGAGCATCACACTGCTGCTGAAGCTGTTCGCACGGAAGCCGGGCGGGAAGCCACCACCCAGCTCCTGGGTCTGATAGGCCGCCGTGTTTCCCTCGAGTGGCTCACCCTCGCGATCACTCGCAGGGCGCCAGCCAAGCAACCACTTGGCGGTGTTGG
>JBLHKE010000217.1:0-10652 GCA_047619485.1 Verrucomicrobiales bacterium
CAGGAATTTTAGCCAGCACCAAGGCAGATTTCAGCGATTATAGCGGGCTATTTGAGTTGGAAGCTAACGCGGGTGATGGCCAAAATAACCAGCAGATTGTAGGAGTTATTTACTGACAAGCCCTTAGCTCGCAGCGGGTCTTTTTTAAGCTGGCTCAACGAGTTGAAATGCATCACGCAGAGACGCAGAGTTTTCCGAATTCTTAGCAGGTCTTCCTACGATGCCCAATTCTCTGCGCCTCTGCGTGAGATTTTTCCGATAGCCATGCAAGGCGTCCGAGGCGACCAAACGTCAACCTTGCGATGACCACGAACGAAGCCATCCAACGAGCCAGCGATGCCTGCAATGAGGCGGACGCCCTCCTCATCACCACCGGCGCCGGCATGGGAGTGGATTCTGGCTTGCCCGACTTCCGTGGCAACGAGGGATTTTGGAACGCCTACCCATCTTATAGAAAACTCGGCGTCAACTTCATGGAGATGGCCAACCCCACACGCTTCAGCGACCAACCCGAGCTCGGTTGGGGATTCTACGGCCACCGCCGCAACCTCTACCGGGCGATCAAACCACACGCTGGTTTCGCACGACTCCTCGATTTCGGGATTTCACTGCCGCACCAATATTTCTGTTTCACCAGCAACGTCGACGGACACTTCCAGGCGGCCAATTTCGATCCCGAGCGCATCATCGAGTGCCATGGCAGCATCAACCACCTCCAGTGCATCGGTGATTGCGAAGCCAAAATTTGGCGAGCCGAGAAGGAGGCGATCAAGATCGACGAAACCACGATGCGCGCCGATACAGATTCGATGCCAGGCTGCCCCGACTGCGGCAAGCTCGCCCGCCCCAACATCCTCATGTTCGGCGACTGGGGTTGGAACAGCCAGCGCTGCGAGCAGCAGGGAGAACGTTACAACAAATGGCTGCGAACGATCATCGAAGCCGCTGCCAAACTCGTCGTGTTAGAATTCGGCGCCGGCCGAGCCGTTCCCACCGTCCGCCTCCAGAGCGAAAAAATCGCCTCCGACATTCCAGAAGCAACACTGATCCGCATCAACCCACGCGAGCCAGAAATCGATCCACCGTGCGCCGGCATCTCACTCGAATCCGGCGCACTGGAAGCGATCGGAGAACTCCAGATCGCGAAGCGATAGAATGGAGCGCGGACACTCCTGTCTGCCTAAATCCACGTAAAGCGGGCACTCCTGCCCGAGGAGCGTCCCTCGACCCAAGCGAGCCGAACTAGCCGAACCGCGCGCAAATCTCCCGACAGCGGCACCGTCACAGGGGTGATGACCTCGATTTAGAAAAACCAGGACGTAACTTAAGTTTGCGATCGAAACGGTGGTCAGGAAAGACTCCAGCGCGGTTCCAGCGCTCTTCAGCAGGACGCCATGTCGATCGTAAATCACAAGCTACCACACACCTGATTCGCCTCCACCCGCTCTCTCCAAAACATTCCCCTTGCCCTCCACAGCGCCCAGTGCTTAAATGCTGTTCTCATGAACACTCTAACCGCGCCCCCGTCCCGCAGCGCCGAATCCGTCCTCGAGGAAATTTTTGGCTTTACCGAATTCCGCCCGCACCAGCGTGAGCTCGTCGAGGGGGTTCAGGAGAATCGCGATGTCTTCGGTATCATGCCGACCGGCGGTGGCAAATCGCTCTGTTACCAACTCCCGGCCGTGCTCTCCGACGGCTGTGCGATTGTCGTCAGTCCACTGATTGCGCTCATGAAGGATCAGGTCGACTCGGCGCTCGCCAACGGCATTCGCGCGGCCTGCGCGAATAGCTCGATGTCGATCGACGAACGCGCCAAGACCGCGCAGGCATATAAAGATGGCGAACTCGACCTGCTCTACCTCGCTCCAGAGCGCCTCGCCGCCAGCGGAATCCTCGATCGATTGCGCGATTGCCCCAATGGCGCGCCGGCGTTTTTCGCCATCGACGAGGCGCACTGTCTTTCTGAATGGGGACACGATTTCCGCCCGGACTACCTAGTGCTCGGCACCCTGCGCGACACGTTTCCAGACGTGCCCATCGCCGCCTTCACCGCGACCGCTACGAAGAAGGTCGCCGCCGACATCGAGGCGCGCCTGCAGTTACGTGATCCGGTCAAGGTGCGCGCCTCCTTCGATCGCCACAACCTGTTCTACGAAGTGCGCGCCAAACGTGCTTGGGAGACGCAGCTAATCGATTTTTTGCGCGAGCGCAAAGGACAGTCGGGCATCATCTACCGAACCACGCGCAAGAGCGTCGATGCCACCGCCGGACTACTCAATAGCAACGGCATCGCCGCGCGCGCCTACCACGCCGGCATGGAATCAGCCGACCGCTCCGCGACCCAGGAGGCATTCATCCGCGACGACGCCTCGATCATCGTGGCAACGATCGCCTTTGGCATGGGCATCGACAAATCCGATGTGCGCTTCGTCGTGCACGGCGACTTACCGAAGAACATCGAGTCCTACTACCAGGAGACCGGCCGCGCCGGCCGCGATGGCGATCCGGCCCATTGCCTGATGCTCTATTCCTCCGCCGACGCGGTCAAACAACGCCGTTTCATCGACGAGATTCAGAACGAGGACGAGCGTCAGCGCACCGGCGACCTACTGCGCGAGATGGAACGTTTCGCCTCCGTTCCGAGCTGTCGCCGCAAGTCCTTGCTGCACTACTTCGAGGAGGATTACACCGAGGAAAACTGCGGCGGCTGCGACTACTGCTCTGGCGAATTTAAAGAGGTCGACGCCACCCGCGATGCGCAAATCCTGCTCTCAGCGATCGCCCGCAGTGGTGAGCGCTTCGGAGTGGTGCACGTCTGCGATATCGTCACCGGTGCCAACACCGCCAAGATCAAGCAATTCAACCACCAGGGATTGAAGACCTACGGCCTCGGCAAGGCGCACCCAAAAACCTACTGGCGCAGCCTCCACGACGCGCTGGCCGCCGCCCAGCTGGTGCAGTTCAGCACCGACTCTTTCCCAGTTCCAAAACTAACGCCAGAAGCTTGGGAAGTGATGCGTGGCCAGCGGCAGTTCATGCGCCACGAGGACACCCGCACCGAGCCCGAGCGAGCCAAGAAGCGCGAGGCCAGCAGCGAGATCCCGTGCCACGCCGGCCTGCTGGAACACCTGCGTACCACGCGCAAAACCATCGCAGACTCCGCAGATCTGCCACCCTACATCGTGATGGCCGACCGCAGCCTGCGCCAGATGGCAGCACATATGCCCACCGAGGCATCACAGCTCGCGCGCCTCCACGGCATCGGCACGCACAAACTCGAGAGCTACGGCGCGCAATTTCTCGACGTTATCCAACAATTCCTGATCGACAACCCGGGCACCGAAGACCAGCGCATCCCGATCGGTGCAGCCCCGTCGGCTCGGACCGAGGACAGCGGATCGAAACGCCAGCTGAGCGCAACCTACCAAGCCACCCTCGCCCTCCTGCGCGAGGGCAAGGGGATTGAAGAGATCGCACAGGTGCGTGGCATCGTCGCGAGCACCGTCGAAGGTCACATCGCTGCTCTGGTAGCAGAACGGGAAGACATCAGCCCGTTCGACCTCAAATCCTACATCCCCACGGACACCGAAACCCTGCTACGCAACCTGTTCAAACTCCACGGCAGCGAGTCACTCTCCCCAGTCATCGAAGCCGCCGAAGGTGCCGCCACCTACGGCCAAGCAAAGATCCTCCGTTCTATGATCGAACTAGAGCTCCGCGCAGCGGCAGTCACGTAACTTCGATTTAAAAATCGAAGCCCAAAGCCTAAGCCAAAAAGCCCTCAGCACCAAGCCCTCAGCCGAAAAGCCCTCAGCACGACGGCTTCGATTTCGAAATCGAAGTTACGCCAATCCACGCCTCCAAGAAAGAAATGTCGATCCCGTTTCAGCCGTTCTCTGAGCACAAATCCGTTCGAATCTACCGCACCGACCTCCCCCACTGGCGCCAAGATGGTTGCACCTATTTCATCACATTCCGCTTGGCGGACTCGATCCCACAATCAGTCGTCGATGGCTGGAAACGTGAGAAAAAATCCTCGCTCGCCCTGCACGACATCGAGATGAGTTCTGGCAAAAAATGGATAGACGATTTTCTCCGCCTCCCAGCGATCGAGCAACGAAGGTTCCAGCGAATATTCAATCGGAAGACCAATGACTACCTGGACGGATGCCACGGAAATTGTGCTCTGAAGCAACCTCAGATCGCCAAGGCCCTCGAGATCTCCCTCAGCTATTTTGATACCGAACGCTACGAGCTAGGCGATTACATTGTGATGCCGAACCACGTCCATTTACTAGCCCGACCCGAACCCGGCCACCAGCTTGAGACGATACTTCAGTCCATTAAGAAGCAGAGCGCCCGCTCGATCAACCGAGCACTGGGACAGCGTGGCACCCTCTGGCAAAAACACACCCACGACCACATCGTGCGTGACGAAGTAGAGCTAGCGGCCTATCAGAAATACATCGCCAACAACCCAAAGAAGGCCGGGCTATCAGAAGGAGACTATGTCTACCGATCAGCCAACTACGTAACTTCGATTTAAAAATCGAAGCCCAGAGCCCAAGCCGAAAAGCACTCAGCACTCAGCACGACGGCTTCGATTTTGAAATCGAAGTTACGTAAGTTACCCCACCCGCACCACGATCAGAGTCGTGTCGTCCATCCCGGCCTCATCCACCGCCTCATCTAGGAGCACCTGCGCCGTCTCTTCCACACTGCGCCCCTCCACCTCGCTCTTCTGAAACTCACGCCGGATACGGTTGTTCCACACCCCGTCGATCAACCCGTCGCTGCAAAACAAAAACCACGTCCCTGGATTGAGCGAGACCGACCCGACTTGGGGATTCAATCCTTCAGCTCCCGTGCCGATCGCCTGCGAGAGAATATTCCGCGTCGGGTGCGCCCGCGCCTGCCGCTCGGTCAGTTTCCCAGTCCGCTCCATCTCACCGACGCGCGAGTGATCGAAGGTCAACTGCTCCAATTCTTCTTCAAAATATCGGTAGATTCGGCTGTCACCAACATGCGCAAAGTGCATCTCCTTCCGTGCGAACAACCCGCAGACTAGGGTCGCCCCCATGCCCTTGACCTCGGGTTTCGATTCCGCGATGCGGTTTACATGGTGATGCAAGTCCATCACCGCCGATGCCATATGCCGCAGCGGCTCCGCATTCCCCTCGAAACGCCCCATCCGTGCGGGCAAGAACTGCCTTAGCTCTTTCACCGCCAGCCAGCTGGCAAATCCGCCTCCAGCGGTACCGCCCATCCCGTCGCTCACAGCAAACACCGCGCCCCGCTCAGCGATATCCATGTGGCCGGAGAGCTTCAACTCATCCGCCCAGCCATCATCCGAGGCGAACGCCGACAGACAATCTTCGTTCCCCGGCTTCCGCTGGCCATCGACACTCGCCCCGAACCAGTCGATCGAAAACCCGGCAGCCTCGTCCTTGCCAAGCTCGCCATCGCGCTCTAGCACCTGTGCCAATTCGAAATCGATCACGCAAAATCGACCCAGATCACGGTGGTAGGTGATGTTCCGTGGGTACGGGTCGTCGTGCACCACGTCATAGTCCCTCTCCAGCTCTGCAAATAGCTTCGCGGCCTTCCCCACGCTGATCGAATCCTCTGCTGGCTGGCCGCAATTCGTCGTGACGAGTGTCAGCGTATCCACATCGCTATCGATGTAGCGCGGCACATACTCACAACCACGATCCTCCAGTACCTTGAGCACTCGGATCTCGTTCTCGAAACGCTTATCCGCATCGGTTCCACGGAAGGTCTTGTAGACCCGGCCGTCGTAGCCGATTCGAACTTTTGAGCGCAGCCCATCTTTAGCAATTCTCACCCCCAATGCTCGGCAATCGTACAGGGATTGCAACCCGCAGTGATGACTTTCCCTCAGAGGAAAACCAAGGAGCCAGGGGCGTCTCGCCCCGACCGAAACTCCACATCGGGAGAGACCTCCCAAGCTCCTTTCCGATCTACAAAAAAAGGGCGCCACCCGCAAGGATGGCGCCCAAATACTATCATCTGCGTTACAAGCCCTATGGCTTTGGCACACTCTCGATCGTCTTCAGCACGCGACTGGCGATCTTGTAAGGATCGCCCTGCGAGTTCGGACGGCGATCTTCGAGGTAGCCCTTGTAGGCATCGTTCTTGACGAACGCGTGTGGCACTCGGATCGAGGCACCACGATCGGCAATCCCCCACGAGAATTGATCGATCGACTGGGTCTCGTGCAGGCCGGTGAGACGCATGTGGTTGTCGGGTCCGTAGACGGCGATGTGCTCTTCGCAGTTCTCCTCGAACGCCTTCATCAGGTCGAGGAAATACGGCTTACCGCCCGTATCGCGCAGGTAATCGGTGGAGAAGTTGCAGTGCATGCCGGAACCATTCCAATCGCCAGTGTATGGCTTGCAGTGGTAGTCGACATCGACACCGTATTTCTCGGTGATGCGCTGGAGGAGGTAGCGGGCGACCCACATCTCGTCAGCCGCGCGGCGCGAGCCCTTGCCGAAGATCTGGAATTCCCACTGGCCCTTCGCGACCTCACCGTTGATGCCCTCGTGATTGATGCCGGCATCGAGACAGGCATCGAAGTGCTCCTCGACGATCTGGCGTGCTATGTCACCGACATTACTGTAACCGACGCCACAGTAATAAGGCCCCTGAGCCTCCGGGTAACCGTCTTCTGGCCAACCCAGCGGGCGACCGTTCTGGTTGAGGAAGTATTCCTGTTCGAAGCCGAACCAAGCACCCTTGTCATCAAGGATACCTGCGCGGCCGTTCGATGGGTGTGGGTCGCCATTAGGGAGCATGACCTCACACATCACGATCGCCGCATTGCCCGGGCGCTGCTCGTCGTTGAAGACTGCAACCGGCTTAAGGATACAATCGGAATCGCCACCGTCGGCCTGCTGAGTTGAGCTGCCGTCAAAACCCCACTCTGGGAGTTGGTCGACCGTTGGGAAATCATCAAACTCCTTGATGCAAGTCTTGCCACGGAGGTTTGCGACGGGCTCGTATCCATCGAGCCATAGGTATTCGAGCTTATATTTAGCCATAATTATCTGAGGTTGGGTAGATTGACTGACCCTGTTGAGGGGCACAGTATCGTCTATTGGTTGATGTTTTTGCAGTGGAGCGTCGTTTCTATGCTCTCGACCCCCACCTGTCAACGTGGCAATCGCGAGCAACCCTCACCACTTGTAAGAATCAGACGCATGGTGTAACGTAGCAACTACCGTGCCAACCTGCCTGCATACACCCGCAAGAAACAAAAAATCGTGATTCAACGCCTAATTAGGCTAATAACTGCTTGAATACGTGGCCGTGGACGTCGGTGAGCCGGAATCGTCGTCCCTGGTATTTGTAGGTGAGCTGCTCATGATCGATGCCGAGCAAGTGCATCAGGGTCGCATGGAAATCGTGCACGTGGACACCGTCTTTCACGATGTTGTAACCGTATTCGTCGGTCTCGCCAAAGCTGACCCCCGGTTTCGCCCCACCGCCAGCCATCCAGATCGAGAAACATCGAGGATGATGGTCACGCCCGAAATTGTTCGCCGTGAGCTTACCCTGACAGTAGTTCGTGCGACCAAACTCACCGCCCCAGATCACCAGTGTGTCATCAAGCATTCCACGCCGCTTCAGATCCATCACCAGCGCAGCCGAAGCCTGGTCGGTCTCCGCGCACTGTTTCTTGATGCCGCCCGGCAGGCTGCCGTGCTGATCCCAGCCTTGATGATAGAGTTGCACAAAACGCACGCCCTTCTCCACCAGGCGCCGCGCCATCAAGCAGTTCGCCGCAAAGGTTCCCGGGTTGCGCGCGTCTTTGCCGTAATCGTCGAAGACGCTGTCCGGCTCGTCGGATAAATCCGTCACATCTGGGATCGACGCCTGCATCCGAAATGCCATCTCATACTGCGAGATCCTGGTCTCCAGCGCCGCATCGGGTGGTTGGAGTTCGTGCAAATCACGCAAGCGATCGAGCATCTGCCGACGATCCTCACGCCCGACGCCATCTGGATTACTGAGATACAAGACTGGATCCTTCCCAGAACGAAAACGCACCCCCTGATGCTTCGAGGGTAAAAAGCCACTCCCCCAGAATCGAGACAACAAAGGTTGACCACCCTTATTCTTCGTAACGAGCACGACGAACGACGGCAGGTTTTCGTTCTCCGCCCCGAGCCCGTAGTCGAGCCACGCCCCGATGCTCGGGCGACCGGGAAACTGCGAGCCTGTCTGCAAAAATGTCACTCCCGGCCCGTGGTTAATCGCCTCGGTGTACATCGATTTCACAACGCACAACTCGTCGGCGATCTTCGCCGTGTGCGGCAACAGATCGCTCATCCAGTGACCGCTCTGGCCGTGCTGCGAAAACTTGAACGGTGAGCCAGCGAGCGGCAGACTCGACTGGTTGCCCGACATCCCGGTCAAACGCTGTTGGCCACGGACTTCATCAGGGAGTTGCTCGCCGTGCTTCTCGTTTAGCAACGGCTTGTAGTCCCAAAGATCCATCTGCGACGGTCCGCCACTCTGGAAAAGGTAGATCACACGCTTCGCCTTCGGAGCCAGGTGCGAGCCAGCCAGAGAGCCCATGGCCGAAGCCTGATTCCCACCGACCATGTCCGCCAACGCCAACCCGCCAAGCCCCGATCCGAACGAGTTCAAAAAACCGCGACGCCCCATCCCGAGAGTCGATTCGTAACCAGAGCAGCTAGAGGTATCCATGTGATAGACTACCCCCAATCAGTCAAAAATCGCCCAGGTGGATTGCCGCAACTCCGATTTCAAGATCGAAGCCCGCCGTGCTGAGCAGACCAGCTTCCGACCTCGTATTTTACTGAGCCACGGCTTCGATTTCAAAATCGAAATTCCGCCAGAAAGTAGTCTCACTTCCCCTGCAGCCACTTATCCGTCTTGAACGGGCTAGCAGGCAAGCCTGCCTCGTTGCACAGGTTCGGATTGACCATGTGGTGCCAGCCGAAGCGCACATGTTTCGGTGCAGCAACATCTGCCGACATCACCAAGATCGTCTCGCCATCGACCTTCGCCATCGCTGGCACAAACTTTCCGTCTTCGCCAGCAATGGTGAAGTCGGTCAAAGTCTTGCCATCACGCGCCTTCAACCCACCAGCCGTGTGATCGAACTCGAGCCGGATCTGATTTCCTTCGACCTGCATCGATTTGTAGATCGGGCCTGAGAAAACGATGCCCTCCTTCCCGTAGTTCTTCGCCAAGGCCCACAGCGACAACCGCCGGCCAACATCCTGTTTGTTCGTCGGGTGGATGTTGTTGACGTTGCCAATGTCCGTCGTCACCGCCATCCCCGTGTTTGGAATCTTCAAGGCTGCCGCCGTCTGCGCCTCCCAGATGTAGGGCAATGTCTGCTCACCATTGCCATATTTGTATGGCGCCAGTTGCACGAAATAAAACGCCAGATCGGGGTTGTTAAATACGGTCCGCCACCCGCCGATGAGCGCCTTCATCTTTTCGAAATAAGCCATACCCTCACCGTTGTTCGACTCTCCTTGATACCAGATCGCACCTCGCAAGGTAAACGGCACGAGCGGATGGATCATGCCGTTGTAGAGCCCGGTCGGGGTTCCGCTGCCATAGTTCGGTAGTCCCGGCGCTGCTGGCAGGGCGGGGACATCACCACTGGTAGCGAGTGCTTGCTTCGCCTGCGCCACCCAGGTCTCGACCACCGGGATGTAATCCTGCAGCTTCTTCTGATAGACCCCGTTCGCGTCACCATATTGCGCCGCGAGCGGCTTGGTAGCCTCGACCGATTCCAGTCCGGCCACCGGCGTCCAAGGTTCGATCCGTGTCCCTCCCCAAGAACTCGCAATCAGTCCGACTGGCACCCCGAGTTCGCGGTGCAGTTCGCGGCCGAAGAAATAAGCCACCGCCGAAAAATTCGTTACGCTCGCTGGATCACAGACCTCCCATTTCCCCTTCTGCGAATCCTTCGCAGTGCTCGCCGGCAATCTCGGCACGTGCAGCAGGCGGATCCCCGGGTGCTTCGCACCAGCGATCTCGTTCTGCGAATCGTTCGACGATTTCACCGACCACTCCATGTTCGACTGCCCGGAGCAAAGCCACACTTCGCCGACCAACACGTCATTGATGGTCACGGCATCGCCCCCAGACTTGGCTTGCACCGAAAGCACTTTCCCCTCAGCTGCCGCCCCGAGCGCTGCCAGCTCAGCGGTCCATTTCCCATCTTCCCCAGCCGTCGCCTCCACCGCTTGTTCGGCGAACGAGACCGTCACCACCTCCCCAGGCTTCGCCAATCCCCAGACGGCCACCGGCTTGTCACGCTGCAAAACCATGTGATCCCCGAAAACAGAAGCCAGGCGCAACTGCGCAAACGCAGCAGGCAGCGAAGCTACCAACAGGAAACAAACGAACAGTAGACGGCAATTTTTCATCCCGAAACCATGAAGGCAATCCCGCTCCGGGTCACCCTCAAAATCCGCTCTTTAAAATCCCCGATTCCAAGGTTCATTCCCCACGTGTCCGAATCAACCCACAGCTCCCAGCCATTGAAAATCGCCGACCGTGAATTCTCCTCGCGCCTCCTCGTCGGAACCGGGAAATTTTCCTCCAATGAATCGATGCGGGACGCCCTAGCGGCCTCCGGC
>JBLHKE010000218.1:0-10635 GCA_047619485.1 Verrucomicrobiales bacterium
TCAAAAAAACCACCATCGTCCCCCTGCTGGGAGCGCACGAATTTCTCTACCAGCACGCACGCCTCGCCAAGCAGAGCCGGCGCCAGGCGGGCGACCTGTAGCATCTCGAGTCGTAGGCTCATTCGACTGTTAGCCAGACGCCTTCAGGCGTTTCGCGAGTGCATCCCGAGGCCGAATTTTTCGGAAGGCCTAGAGATCTCACTCCAACGCTACACTGCTGCTGCCGCCTCATCTTCGCGAGCACCGTTCTTCACCTCGTACTCACGGCACCAACCTTTGATCTCGAGATCGTTGAAAATCTTGCCGAGCACACGTCGTAATAATCCCTTGAGGGTCGGATTCTCCAACTCAGCGAGCGATCGCACAGCGGTCTCCTTGTAAGTCTCCAGCAGCAGCATGCACTTATCGTCAGACCCGGTCGCGTTGGCCAACCTGCGGATGCGGTCGATGTCTTGACCCGGATCTTTGCCACTCCACAGCGCTTCCATGAACACCTTGTCCTCACCCTTGGCGTTCTCGAAGGTTTGCGACAAGAGGATGCTCGGACGGATCTGCCCGAGTTCGCTCGCGCCGGAATCTTCCGAGAGGTCGTCGAGGTCGTCGCGGATTTGGTAAGCGATCCCGAGCGCCTCGCTGAACGAGTGCAGCACCTCGCTGACATCATCCAACTTACCTGCATAGCTCGCACCGAGTTGCAAGGCCACCTCGAAAGCCGGCGCGGTCTTCTGGCGGAAAATCTCCAGCACCTGACCAGGCTTCAGCGGCTCTGGCTCGTTCGCCCAGATCAACTCGGCGCCCTGCCCACGTGACAGTTCGCGCTGCCCGATAGACGCCGCAAGTAGCATCTCGGTCTTCTGTGCATCACTCGCCGCACACTCGCCAATCAGGCGATAACCTTCGCCGATCAACAGATCACCGATGTTCAACGCAACCGGCACACCGTGCTCCGCATGCAAGGTCTGCTCGCCGTAGCGGCCTTCGTCAGCATCCTCGATGTCGTCGTGAATCAGCGATGCCTTGTGGAAACACTCCACCGCCATGGCTATCTTTTTCACGTCTTCTGGCAACGGTTCGCCACGATCTTCGCGCAGCGCCTGGTAGGTCGCCACGGTCAAAAACGGACGCCAGCGTTTGCCCGCACGCGCCAGCCAATCGCGGCCGATCTCTTCGGTATCGCCCTCGGGCGCGCCCATGACCGCATCAATCCCCTCGCGGGTGAACCACTCGCGCACATCATCGTGCAGCGCGTTCAGGTTGAGGCGGCGCGTCTTGTCGTCGCTGGTGAGGTGGATGTATTCCCACACCCAATCGTTGTCGACCGTGGTGTTGATGCAGTCGTCCTGCAACAGCGGCACTGCGATCGATGGGATCGCGGCGGCTTCCACGTAGGGAAAGGTTCGCTCGAGAACCGGGATGCAAGAGATGCCGACGATCGCCTCGATCTTGCCAGTCTGGATCAAGGACATCACGACGGCGGATCCCTCCGCCACCAACACCGCGTAGCCGAGTCGCTCGGCCTCGTTCTGGAAATCTTCGATGGTGCACAACCCGCACTGCTTGCAGAGCAAACCGAACTCATCGAACGGCGCCGGGCACTTGTCCTCGACGCGCAGACACTTCGGCATCAACAGCAGACGTCGCTCGTAAGGGATTGATGCCAGCGTCTCGCGCCACATCTCATTGTTCAGAACTACCCCGACGTAATCGAGGTAGGCCTCATCGATCCCTTCCTGGGCGATCAGTTTACGTGCGTGAACTTCGAGTTCATCCTGTGGCATCGGCGGCACGGGATTAAACTCTTCCACGTAGTTCCGCGCAGCCAGCAAGACAGCATCGCGCTCCGGCTTCGTCTGCGGGAGGTATTTCTTCGGCGGGCGGAATCGCGTCGTGGTGATCGGGACCGTTTTTGGAAGCTTGAGGGACTGGATCTTAGAGGACATAGGTAGGTTCGGGGCAGATTCTAGCCTTTAGTCGCTTACTAGGCTAGCAAGATTAACTAGGTTGGCCATTGGCTTCGAGGGCTGCTTTTCCCTTCGCCGCCGCCTCGTCCGCGCGGCGCATAATCTCGCTGGGGCTAGGTAAATTCTCCAATACTTCCGCAGGGATCATGCCGTCCGCCTGCAGCTTTTTGAGGCACTTTTTGCGCTCATTAAGCGCCTTGTCCGAGCTGCGCTCCTTGGAGAAACGCGATTTCGCCTTGGCGCTGCGATCTTTCAGGCTGGCGTAGATATCGCCCCCTAGTAGAGATGAAATATCCACCTTCATCTTCTCGCGGCTGACGTCCGACTCGGAGATCTCCTCTCCGTTGATCGGTCCGCCCGAGTATTTCGGGAACATGATCGCGACCTCTGGGCACACCCTCGAGCACGCCGGGCAGTTGGTCTTGCAGTTGTCGTTGTTCTGCACCTGGATCTTATTGTCGTCGTCGACGCCATAGACGTCGAACAGGCAGAAGCTCAGGCATTGCATGCAGTTGGTGCAGCGGTCGTAATCGATCACCGGGAACCACGGCTTCCAGCTGCCGGGTTGGTTCATCGGGCGGTCGCCACGGAAATTCTCCACTAGGCCGAGCACCTCGTCGCCACCGAGCCCGCGGATATCGCGCGCCTCGATCGACACTTTGCCACGCTCGTCTTCCAAGGCAGGGGCGTCGCCGCCAAAATCGCCGAGAACCAGCAGTGGCTCATCATCGACCCCGCCCGAGCGCGCGCCAGTTCCAGAACGTGCAACGGCATAGCCCTTGTCCAACAGCGCAACCATCACTTCGAAGCGCGCCTCTTCTGAGAGTACGGTGCTACCGTTGCCCTCGTAGAGCACGACTTGGATTGGGGATCCGGATCCTTCTTTTAGCATGGCATATTCTAGGGTTCAGGGAAAACGGGTCAAGTGGCGGTTAGATTACAATCACAGCCGGGTTCCGACGTCCAAACGGACACGCGGAGACCTTTAGAGCACTCCAAATCAGTCCTCCAACAGCCGCGCCACGATCTCATCGGCGCCCCCGGTGCGCATGTTGAGCACCTCGACACCCTCCTCCGGCAGATCGGCTTCTGCTGCGTGGAACAGCCCCTTTACCGCACGAGGGAAACAGGCACAAATCCTAACATTACCACCATCAGCGATCTCCTTCAGCCGTGGATCATTTGCCGCTGACATCTCACACAGATCCGAGACCGCCTCAAAGGCAACGCCCGAAGCGCCGAGCTGCTTCAGCACCTCGTCTTTCACGCCCTGCGGCACAGCTTGCGCGTAGGCGCAGCGACAATAGAGGATGCGTTTTTTTGGCTCGTCAGGCATCACTTCTTCTTCTCGTTCTCAGCGTCGAGCTGCTGGTAGGTGCCGAAATCGTTGTAGAAAAAGCGCTTGGCGAGCTTGTACATCCAGTGTTTCTCTGGGATCTCCTCGCCAGTTTTGAGAACCTGGCTGCCGTGCGGCACCATCTGGTCTAATTCAGCGATCGCCGTCTTGCGGATGGTCGTGTCCTCGGCGTTGTGTTTCACCGCTAGTTCTTTGACCAGGTCTGGTCGCTCTAACACAATGCAACCGCGGGTGTGCTTGGCGGCGGTATCGCGGAAATCTTTGAGGAACGCCGACTTCGTCATCGTCTCGTAAATGCCGCGCTCGTCGTTGATATTCTCCTTTGCGAACTGGATGATCGGGCAGGGTTCGATCGCGCCGCTCGGCGACACGTGGTGGCTGATACCGGTCGCCATCGGGCACAGCGCGTCGCCGTTGTGATCGTAGTAGGCATCGATCAAGGCGATCGGCAACTTGGCACGCATGTCGACGACGAACTGCCGCACCTGGCGCGCCTGATCCGGCGTCAGCGCCAGCTCTGGGTGGATTTTCGGACCGACCGGGCGGTAGGTGTGGTACCAGGCGTAGTGCACGCCGCGTTTGATCAGCTGCCGCAGCCAATCCTCCTTCAGCAGGTCACCGATGTTCGATTGGCACAGGCTGGTAGCGACACCGGTGAGCAATTTATTCTCGATGCAGTTGTCGAGCCCGCGGAGGGTGCGCGACAGGACGTTCTGTTTTCCGCGCCGTTCGTCACTGGCAACCTCGGTGCCCTCGATGCTGACTAATGGGGTCACATTTCCAAGCTGACGAAGCGACTTGGCGGTCTTGGCTGTAATGAGTTGGCCGTTGGTGAAGGCTTGGAAGAAACAATCCGGGTGCTGCGCGAACAGATCGAGAATCTCCGGGTGCATGAACGGCTCGCCTCCGAGGATACCGAAAAAGGAATTGCCGTGCGACTTGGCGTCGTTGATTGTGCGGTTAAGCTGGTTCAGATCGATCTTCACCTGCGGCTTGTCGACATCCACCCAGCAACCCTGGCAGCGCAAATTGCACGAGTTGAGGATCGAGAGGTAAAGGAAGGGCGGAAAATATTCGCCCTTTTTCATGCGCTTCTTGTAGAGCTGCACCGAGCGCGCCCCCTTGAAACCAAAGTTCCACGCCATCTTGGCAAGCATGCGCTTGTCGGTCGTGGTCAAGATGCGTGTGGCGAGGCCTAAAATCATGATTTGGGAAGATCTGTGTAAGCCTACGCCCGATCGAGGTCAAACGTCACCTAAAGTTGGCGTCTTTTATCTAGGGTGCGTCCACCTACTTCACCAGCTCGATGTCATCGCGCGGCTCACCCTCCCTTATCAGCTGCTAGAATTCATCCTCGTCGATGAGCTTGGCGCTCGCATGGCAGAAACACACCACCCGCATCCCGGAGCAGACCCACGGGCTCGCCAGCAGGGTATCCTGCTCAGGGTCCTTCCGGCTCCTCCCTTGAAAATACCACGGCCGAGCGACCTCACCTGTCTCATTAATTCCTAAATTAGAACAACTCGGGCTTCCCGAGTAGTTCGGCGAACTCCGAGTGATCCACCTCTGGGGGGGAACTTGCCACCCTCGTCAAGCGACCAGACGATGAAGAAGCTCACGCCATACGTCGCACCCGACAAACCGAAAGGATTCGAGGGGATCGACATGATCGAGGAGGACTTCGATTTCCTAGGGGACGAGGAGGAGTAGGCACACGCAGCCGTGGCTCAAGGTCACAGCTACGGCGTGGAACTCACCACCCTAAAGTAGCCAGCCGCATCGGCGGCCGCACCACCAAACGTGAATCCCATCATCGCTTCGGTTCCCTCCAGCAGGTCGCTAACATCCGTCCAATTTTCAGCACCTAAATCAGGGCTGTGCTGCACCTGGTAGCGGCGGCATGGATCCGAGCCCCAACGCAACTCTACCTCGCCAGTTTCGCTCCGGGTGATCGAGATCACTTCGAACTCTGACACGACCGCTGCGTTTAGTCCTGCCAGTGCATACATCCCGTTGCGAATCCCCGCGCCGACCCCGAGCCCATCGGTATAATCGGTAATTCCAACCTGAGTCGCAGCACCGCTACTTGAATCGATGCGGTAGAGATGATCAAAGCTCCCAACCAGTCCCAGGTCATCACTCCAGGCCAAGCCGTGGATGCTCGCCCCAAGCGCACCGACAAGAGTCATCCCCCCCGTCCCCGGATCGATCGAATACAGATTTGATACCGTCACCTCTCCGGATGGGATACCGGCTCCGTAGATTACTTCGCCGACCGGGTCGTAGGCGAGCGCGACGATGATGACATCGACCGGTCCCGTCCCGATCAAGGTGCCAACCCCAGATTTGCAATCGATGGAGATCAGCGAGGTCGTCCTAGCAGCGCTATCAACGCTCACCGCAACGAGCTTGGCAGCCATATTCGCCATCCCCTCGATTTCGGAAAAACCAACCGGCTCAACACCCACCCGGTCACCGAGTGCAAAGCCCTCGTAGGCAATGGTCACCAGGTAGCTCTCAGTCGCTCCGATCTCCCGCTGGATGCCGTAGAAAGTCCCACCACGGAGTGCTGCGCCACGGATGTCCCCATTCAGACCGAAAAGCGCAGCCCCTGGATTGGAGATCGTTGAGTCGTCGTTGAGTCGTGCGAACAGCGGAAAGCGCGTCGAGGTGCGGCGCGACTGCACGCCAAAGATTGTCCCGTCTACCCCCCGTAAGTCCGGAGTCGTCACGAAGACGCCGAGCGTGCAGAGGAACAGTCGGATGCAAAAAAACCGATGCATTAGAAAACATCTCACGCCCCACACCTATGAACTAGGCGGTGACCTGTCAATGCCGCGAGATGGCTAGCGCCGGCGACGCAGACCGAGCAGGACAAAACCTGCACCGAGGAGCAGACCAGAACTCGGCTCCGGGATCGGCTCGAGATTGAAGCCTATGTCGAACAGGTGCTGGATCGTCGTATTGCTCAGGTAGGGACTGCCACCGAGCACACCGGTCATGAGTTCGTCATCGAGGGAACCGTTCACCGAGTTGGGTGCTGGCCCGCCATCGCCAGGATCGCTATCGAAGCCGGGAGAATTCTCGACACTAAAGTTGTCGGTCACCTCGTTCCAGTGGCCGTTCGCGGTCCCACCACCACCGTCGAGCTCGACCGGGATAAAGAGCGCCGCCGCATCGAATTCCACCTGGTAGGCTGCCAGGCCAGCTGCGCCCATGTATTGGCCTGGAGTCCCACCCGCCAAAGTGCGGTTGCCAGTCGCCCCGTCCCCATCGTTGTAGACCTCATTGTCCTCCCAGAGAGTTCCGATCCCGAGCGCGTGGCCAATCTCATGTTTGATGACAGCTGCCTGCAAGGCGCCCGCATCCGGGTGGACGTTAAAGTTCGCGTTGCCACCAGTCGAGATGATAAAGCGCTGGTCACTCGTTGCTGCTCCTGGAACGACGTTCGAAAATGTCACGCCACTCGGACCCGCCGTACCCAGCGTGACACCACCACCGGAAGCCGGTGCACTAAAAGTGTCTACCATGAGATCCCAATCAGGTCGAACGGCACCATCCCTGTGGCCATCGATGATGTCATCCCATGCTGCCAAGCCGTCAGTGAACAGCGCCTGTTCCGCCACAGACAGATCAGATTGCGCCTGAAGAGTGAAGGTCACGGTGAACGTTATCGCCGCTTGCGAGATACCGACACCCAGCACCGTGCTGAGGCCGACAAAAAATACGCCTGTTTTCATCATAAGCCCCCGATCAAGCAGCCGAAATCCGCATTAGACAAGGTATTTCAGCGACGCGTAGAGAACAAAAATCTTAAACTTATGGAGATCCTTGCAACACGCACTATTTTCCCACAACTCTTTTCAAATCAACTCCTTCCTACGCGAAGTCAGGAGCAGAAATTCTACCTTTTTTCGCCCAAAATACTCGGAGCAAACCAGAGATTGTGGATGAGTTCGTCAATCACGACCAAATTCTCTGCGCCGGCGTCCGCTTCGAAATGCAGACGGATATTGGCCGGCTGTCGAGCTCCCGCCAACACAGCTCGCGCGAGTGCCGCATGCAATTCGGTTCCGCGCTCAACGTAACCGAAGAGGACTTGGCTAGGTTCCCGCGACTCGATCTCCAAAGACACATACTTTTCCCGATCCTGGTACTTCCAATTGAAGTAGTCGCCGCGCCTCAGGTAGACGCGCATCTGCGTCGGCTCGGCCGGTCTCAGTTTCACCAACTTGTCCCACGGCTTCTCCCCGTAGCCGACGAGGCTCTCCCAATCGAGTTTGAATCCCGCCGGGGTATCTTTAAAAGCGGCCACATGCTGCCGACCTCCGTCGTCAGAAAATCGTAACCACAACCACGACTGCCCCATCAGTTCGACTGCCTCGACCTCATCAACTTCGGCGACCTGGATCGCGTCAGCGTTTTCGCGAGCGTAGTAATCTCCCAACATCGGGCGCAGGCGATCCGCTTCGAGGATATGGATCAGTCGCTGGTCGATCGTCGTCGCTTTGAGAAAATCTGCCAGCTGCCTCGCGACCGCAGCACGCCGCTCGGCCACCGTCCGGTAGACTGGTTTCTCGGGGACGGTTTCTCTGGTGCTGTAGTTGTAGCCGACGATCGCCACCGCGATCAGCGTTCCAAGTGCCAACCCAGCGACCCAGAGGAGCGACCAGCGGCGCCCGACCGGAGTCTCAGGCTCAGACTCTTCCGACCACCCCACCTCGAGCCCTTCCTCGGTAAGAGGCGCCTCGCCGCCCTCGCTAAGCGGGTGGAAGCGCTTCCACTCCGGAGTCGGATCGGCAAATCGGCCTACCCTCTCGTCTGAGTCGTCGCTCATGGTCGCCAGTGTCGCATTAAACTTCTCATTTTACCGGTATTGATCCAGCGACCATAGCCAAAATCCGGCTCAAGTGGAATAGCGATGCGTCGGCTCCGGTTTCCCGGGACGAAAATGCTCTAGGCGTTTGATCTCGACTTTCACACCGACCAGACCAGCCAGTGCCGCCTGCGTCGCCTGCTCCAGATCCTCCGGCGGTGCTTCCGCGCGGATATTAAGCAACAGGGTCGCCTCCTCCAGCGGTTCGACTAGGCGGTGCGATAGTTCTGGCTGCGTCTCGGAGCGCACCAGACTCACTGCTGCGATCTCCGAAGGCGCGTCCTCGGGCGAAATCGTCGCCTTCAGGTGCGCCACCTCGAAACCGCGCTCGTCCATCGCGATCCGCAAAGCGCCCGCCAGCTCGAGCAACAGCTGATTACCATCGACTTCATCGTCGGCCTTGATCCTCACGGTCGCGTTCAACCAGCCGAGCAAGGCCTCTCCGTCGGCATACTGCTCGTAGTCGATGTCCAGCACCTTCGCCGCATCCATCTCGCCTTCTAACATTGATTTAAACCACGGCACCAACCCATCGCCACCCCGCGCCGAGACCTCCATCACCTGCGCATCCGGAAACTCCACGGCGAAGTGCGCGCGCAGCTTTTGCAACTGTTCCGCGCTGATGAGGTCGACCTTGTTGATCACGATCGTTCCAGCCTCCTGCAGTTGCTTCTTGTAGATGTAGCAGACGTTCTCCGAGAAGCCCTTGCCCTCCTCCAGTTGGAAGACGCGCAGCGCGCGCACCGGGTCGACCAGCACGCTCAGCGGTGCGACGACGAAATCGTTGCCGTAGATCGACTGCAGCGGCAACCCAACGGTCGCGACCAGGTCTGTGCAACTACCTACCGGCTCCGCTAGAAACACATCCGGCCGCTGCACCTCGGCGTCCTCGCTCAAGTGCCGCGCCGCATCGACCAACGAATCGAACTTGCAACAAAAACACCCGCCTGAAATCTCCTCGACCGGGAATTTCTTCGAGCGCCCGATCGCCGAGTCCACCAGCCCCGCGCCTTGGTCGTTGGTAATGAGACCAACCCTTACCCCCTGCTGGTCAAGGTGTTGAGCAAAGGCTTGGATAGAAGTGGTCTTCCCCGCCCCGAGGAAGCCACCGATCATGATGTAGCGCGGTCGTTCGAGCATGAACGTAATCTGGCAGCTAGAACTTCCTTTGCAAGGGGTAGCGGTAGCATCTTTTTTAAAGGAAAAGCGGACATTTTCTGGAACCATCCGGGGCAGGCGCCTACACAGCGCACAACAGCTGCTGCTGGCCACCCCCGACGTTTCTCCGGCTGGTATGGCAAAGGCGTCGCCCTCCACGGCGATTTGCTAGCCGTGGTCGAGACCAGTCGCGACCTTTCCAATTATGATCGTGGGGCGTAGGCGCGCGTCCATTTCTATCAAAGGGATCCTGTGGATGGCTATCAGAGCGTCCGCACCATCACGACGCCCTTCGCGCACAACGTTTCCACCAGCGACACCCATCTCGCCATCGCCACCGCCCTCGCTGATAATGAGCTGCTCGCGTTGGACAAAAATCGCCCGGTTCATCCGATGGGCAACCCCGCCGACCGCCTTAAGCAGGTTCACGACCAGAGTGGCGTCAAACCAGCCACCCTCATCAACCAGGATCCCAACGGCTGGCAATATTCCGCCGAGGATAGGCTGCCGGCAGAGAACTGGCACAAACCAGGGTTCGACTCCAGCGCTTGGAAAGCCGGCACCACGCCTCTCGGCTACGGCGAAGAAGATCTGAAAACCAAGTTTCCTACAAAGAACCCCGCTGGCAAGAAAATCATGACCGCCTACTTCCATAAAACCTTCGGTGTAAAAAGCCCGCAGTCCATCAAAGCGCTCGCGCTCGAAGTTCGCCGTGACGACGGTGGCGCCGTCTACCTCAACGGGAGATACGTCGCCCGCATGGAGCTCCCCAAAGACAAGCCGATCACCTACGAGTCACTCGAGAGGAAGATTGGTGTTTATTCGTGTCCATCCGTGATTGAATCAACGAGTCCCCATTCAGATTCCCCTCCCCGGTTCTCTCCTAGATTTTCGCACGCCGCGTGGTAAGTGCTTAAAAACCAAGTGTCCGACCCTACCGCCACCACCGCCCTCATCATCAAGGCGCCCCCCGCCTGGGTCACGCATGCGCGCGGAGTTGCGTTCGGACTATTCCTGATCGTCTTCACCGGGCTGTATTTCTACATCGGCACCCACCTCATCGGGCAGACCAATCCCAACCGGCAGAAACACGACCAGCAGAACAACATCACGCTCGCCAAGGTCGCAGCTTCCCACATGACCCCGGAGCGCGAGGTCGGGTTCGCTGGCTCCCTGTGGCGAATGTTCCCGCACCACACCGACGGCGTCGTCAACCCACTGTGGCCATGGGTCGCCGCGCGCTTCTACGAACCGGGGATGTCCGACCAGGAGTTTTACGTCCG
>JBLHKE010000219.1:0-10607 GCA_047619485.1 Verrucomicrobiales bacterium
GCCTTTTCCGGTGGGACCTCGGCGACCACCGACGCGGCGGCGGCGAGGCTGGTGACGAGACCCGTGATGGATCTTAGGAAGGTGTTCGTGTTGAGCGGGTTCATAGCTGTGGATTGCATCCGGGATCGCTAGGGCGGTCAAGCTTGAACTTGGGTGGGGATTCTCCTCCTGGGACATTTTTCTAAGAAACACCCCGGCACGGCGTTACCCTCTTGAATCCTCTCAGCCCCAATCAGATGTCCCTACGCCTCAGATCCCTTCTTGTCGCTTCCGTAGCCGTTTTCCTGCAATTTCCTGCAATTGCAGAAGACGCCAAGATCCCAACCGGTGCCAAGATCGAGCTTGTCGCAGATCGGATCGAGTTCTTCCTCGGTGAAAACATTCTTCTCTACTACCGCATCACAAACACGGGAGAGACTTCATTCTCGATCGATGTGGGTGGAGACTACCGGGGAGGAACCAGGGCAAATCGCTTCAAAATTACGGCAGTGGACGCAGACAACCGATCGGTCGAAGACCCTTCTCCAAAGCAATTCCATATGGGCGGACTCAGTCCTATCGCCAACCTGGAACCCGGCGAGGTCTGGTACGAAAACGTGCCCGTCCTTCGCTACACAAAACTCGAAAAGCCCGGCGAGTACAAGCTTGAAGTCTACCACGATCTCGGTTTTGGCGATCGGGGAGACAACGATCCTCGCACGAAAAGCATCCGGCTAAAGCTCCAGGAGCCGAATGAAACTGATGCGCTCAAGATCATCGCGACGATGCAGGATCTGAGAAACTACAGCGGCGATAGCTGGGGCAAGAAAGGACGCGGCAACGCAGACTTCACCCTGCTCACCCATCCCGTCTACTTGCCCTTGATTGAACGCCAAGGAGATTCTGATGCAGTCACTGCCCTTTCCCACATGCCCGGTGCGGAGGCGACCCAGGCCCTCATGCGACTAACAAGCCGCGACGACGACCTGACGGCCGCGATGGCTGGACTCGCGATCAGCGCGCGCATTTCACCGGCCTCCGGATTGCCGGGAAACCAAACCCTCGGCGCTCCCTGGTTTCCCCAGGGGAGACCACCCATTATTGCCGAATCATGGCGCCCCGAGTTCACCGCGCCAGTTAGAGCGCTAGCGCATAAACTCATCGGTCGGACAGATGACCTCGCTCTGATTGCCGCCGCTTCTCTCTTGATGCAGGTCGGCAACGACAAGGATTTTAAAACCCTGCTCGCCTCCTTGGATCCCGTGATCAAACGCGCTGTTGCCCCGGCCACCAACAAGGATCACCACGAAGGCCCGCGATGGGCGCTGCGCCAGACACTCATAGCATTCGAGCATTTCGCCTCGCGAGGCATTCTCCTCGAGGCCGCCCCCGAATCGACCGCCGAGTATCTCGCCTTCACCGCCACGCTCTCAGCAGATCCTAAACCCGGGTTCGAGAAAACCCTCGCCGCTGTCCTGCAACATCCGCACCCCCTGGTGCGCGAAGTTGCGGTGCGACGTCTACCCGCTCCGCTTCCGCCACCGCTCCCGACACATGTGCTTGCTCTGATGGCAGACGCCGATGCCAAAGTGCGCAGCGCCGCCTGCGAGGTCGCCAACAATTTGAAGCTGCCCGGCGGCCGCAAGCAGGCGCTACAGGCGATCGCAAAGTCACAGGACCCGTGGACCGTTTGGATGGCGGTTGACACCGCGGTGCGTGACGGCGGACGGGTGGAATGCGCGAAACTTTTGGCCGATCGCTTCGCCGAGCTATCGGATCATCCACAGTACGTCAGCATGCACATCATGCGTCACCTCTGTCGCATCACCACCGGCGGACACATGTCGGGCTCCTGGCACTTTCTCAAAGATCCCGACGGCAAGAAACGCGCCCGCGCGATTGGCGACGCCTGGAAGAAGATGATCGACGAACACGCAGACGATCTCCGTGCCGGAAAGCTTGTAACGTTTACGGACGACAAGCTTCCCGCGGATCTGGGCGAATTCTAAAATGATTCTTGCCGGAGCGGGTAAGTCCGACAGGCTCCTAGCAAGCTACATCTAAGACAAGTGCTTCTTGAAGAATGCCAAGGTTCGCTCCCATGCAAGCTCGGCCATCTTTTCATCGTAGCGCCCGGTCGAATCGTTGTGAAAGCCGTGGTTCGCCTTTTCATACATGTGCATGGTGTAATCCACCTTGGCCGCTTTGAGGTCTTCCTCGTATTCAGGCCAACTCCCATTCACGCGCTTGTCGAGTTCGGCGAGTTGAACGAGCAAAGGCGCCTTGATGTCCTTGCGAATCTCTTTGGCGGCGGGTGTGCCGTAGAATGGCACGCCTGCATTCAAGGTCTCCGGCGCGGCCGCGGCTAGCATATTCACGACATAGCCACCGAAGCAGAATCCCACAGCGCCTAGTTTACCGGAGCTTTGGTCATGTGCTTTGAGAAACGTCGCTGCGGCCACAAAGTCGGCTTCGATCATAGCGCGATCCATGGAACCTTGCATGGATCGCCCCTCGTCGTCATTGCCTGGATACCCACCCAGAGGATGCAACGCATCCGGCGCAAAGGCGATGAAGCCGGCTTTCGCCACGCGTCTAGCAACGTCCTTCACATATGGATTCAAGCCGCGATTCTCGTGGATGACCAAGACGACAGGAGCCTTCCCGTCCAATCCCTTAGGCGTGACTAAGTAGCCTCGACCTTCCTTATGTCCCTTGGGCGAAGGAAAGGTGGCGTATGTCGCCTTAATGTCAGAGTCGTTGAAAGAGACCTGCTCGGCTTGCACATAGTCCGGCATCAAGGCCCCTAGGAGCACACTCATGGTCAGGCCTGCCGTGGCCACGGTGGACAATCGGGACATGAACGTGCGTCGATCGATCACACCGTGCGCGTATTCGTCGTACCAATCAAAGGCCTCCTGAGGAATGGGTGGATGATCTGTGGCGGTGGCGGAAGTTTCTTGTGCTGACATGATAATCTGAGGAGTAATTGAGTGAGGTACGCTTGGCTTTCTCCAGACGAGAAGCTGGAATGATTGGGATCCTAGGCGATTCGCCCACCTGAGGGAATACTTAACACTGGACAAGTTTCTGAGTTGTCACAGGTTCGGAAAAGAGGGGGTTTCCGTAATTGCTAGGAATTTGCTGTTTGCGTGGGGCGCTTGAGAGAGCCGTTGAAGGGATCGGAGATGGGGAGAAAGGGGGGGATTGGCGCGGAAGAGCGTCAACCTGGTGACACCGCTGTTTCCGGATTGAAAGCCGCGAGCACAAAGTCTTCGCGCTCGTGTGCTGCATATCGGGAATCCCTACAAGCACGGGTGCATGATTGGTATACGCCGCACGCGGCGCTCGCAAGTGACTCCCGGCCAGTCCCTTGCTCCCTGTGGGAGTCGCGGTATCTCCGCGCCCCGGAAGGCGGCAGAACGCAAGAAAGGAGCCGGGAAGATCCCCCGGCAGGGCGAGCAGGCTTGGGAAGCTGTCTGGGGAGTGCAGGTAAACCGAACCGGCGGGGGACATGGCTCCCGGTCGTCTGGTAGGGGTGGAGCTCTCTCCAGAGAGAGGCGGCGGAGGGCGAAACTCCTGGAACCGGCGATACTGATACCGAGGATGGATCCGATCTCCGAGGACTTTCCGTATGGAGAACCGGGTTGGCAGGCGGAGAGGTCGGCTGAGATCGAGGTCTGGTGCCGTCGTCCGGCACCGAAATAGCGGCGTTTTTAGGTTCGGCTGAGTTTTTTGACCTTACGCGGTATCGCAATCCCGAAAATGGCTACGGGCACCCTGCAAAAATCGATGGTTAGCGGCCGGAATCCAAAATTCGTCTTCGTTGCCTGTAACCTTGAGTTCCAGATCTTGATCTAAGCGTAGTAACCCAATCTGGGCCTGCAAAAACCATTAAAAGAAGAACATTAAAATACATGAAATCAAAACCATTACAGCGCCTGATCATCCTCGGATCGGCAATCATTTTGACCCCAGTTTGCCCGGCGGCATCGATGTTCACCGGGATCCATGTATTTGGGGATAGCCTCTCTGACACGGGGAATCTCTCCCTCGCTACGGGAGGAACAAACCCCGGGGCGGATTACTCCGACGGGAAATTTTCCAATGGCCGGATCTGGGTCGAGCACCTCGCGACTGACTATCTCGGACTCGCCGCACCGATTCCAGACTCGTTACCCGGCGGCACCAACCACGCCTGGGCCGGCGCTCTGAGTTCCGGGGGAGCCTCTTTTCCACCGGGTGCGTTGGAGCAAATCAATGGATTCATCGGTGGTGGGGGTACGTTCTCATCGACGGATCTCGTTACGCTCTGGGCTGGTGCGAACGATTTTCTGGGAGGGGGCACCGACCCGTTTGATCCCGTCAATAACCTCGTGGCAAGCATCCAGGCCTTAGCCGCCGCGGGTGTGGTGACGATTCTCGTTCCCAACATGCCGGATCTCTCAGACACGCCGCAGATCTCGTCGCAGAACATTCAGGCCGTTTCCGATGGGGCGCAGGCCTTGAGTGCTGGATTCAATGCGCTCCTGGCCGGTCAACTGGCAGATCAACGAGATCTGCTCGGGATCAATCTGATCAGCCTTGATGTTTTCTCCCTAGGTAAAGAAATTATCGCAGATCCAGCTGCGTTTGGGCTCGTAAATACAAGCGATGCCGCGTTGCTGACGGGCAACATCCTCAACGCGAATGACTACATCTACTGGGACAATATCCACCCGACCGAGGCGATGCACGCGATCATTGCGGAGAGAGGAGCCCGCGCTCTTGGTGTGCCGGAGCCGTCTGCAGCGATGTTCCTGGCGATAGGCGTTTTCGGAATCGTTCTGCGGCGCCGGCGCGGGAGATGATCTTCGCCCCGGAATTGATCTAATCTTGGGGGGCAAAGGGCTGGCCAGGGCTCCGGGTGTTTTTGATCCACCCTTGGCTCGGGTCAGTCCTATTGGTCTCTACTGACTGAACTCGCTCATCAGGTAGCGGATCTCTTCCTCTACGGCCTCATCGCTTCCGACGGTGTCGGCGATCACTTTCTGGAGAACTTTGCGATAGCGATCCAGCATCCACCGCAGCGCTCTAACTCGCACGTCCCTACTCCCTACGCCGCCTCGCGGTGGTAGTAGCGCAACATGCCGCCGAGGCGTTCTCGACACTCGACATCGCCAATCTCTTCGCCGGGATCGATGATCCGGTTCCCCAGCCCCTGGTGATTGCGCTCTGTATGGTAGTGGGTGACGAACTCCTCCAAAGCCCGCTCCAGTGATCGTCGGCCGAAGAAGATCATCCGGTTGAGACACTCAGATTTCATCGATCGCATGTAGCGCTCGAGATGGGCGTTGAGATTCGGGCTCCTGGGCGGCAGCAGGACGACGTCCGTGTCTGTCATGTCGTTCAGGTAGGTGCGAAGCTGCTGGAACTTGGTGTCCCGGTCAATGAGCAGGTGGCTCGCTCCATCGATGAATCCGCGGCTGGCTGTCAGGTTTCGCGCCATCTGTTCCGTCCATATCCCGTCCGGGTTCGCGGTGACACCTGCGATCTCCACGCAGCGGGTTTTCAGGCACATGGCGACGAGGATGTATAGCGTGGTCAGCCCGTCCCTCGTCCACACCTCGATAGTCGTCAGCTCCATCAGCGCCCTGCGACCGAGGGCCTTTGCTTTGACTGCCAGAACTCTCCTCTGTTGGTCAGAGAGGAGGATCCGCCTTCTGCCCATCTTGTCCATGAGGATCGGGATCTGGGCGTTCTGGCACTCGATGATCTCCTGCTGCCTGCGGTTCATCAATCCGGACAATATCAGGAAGAACAGCGGCCAAGGGCGAAGGATGAAATCCATGGAGCCTCTGATACCGGAAATGGATCGGATCTCCGAGGATCTTCCACACGGAGAATCGGATCATTTGAGGGGTTGGTCGGCTGAGATCGGGGGTCTGGGGCGGGTCTGGGTCCGCCGTCTGGCGCTGAAATAGCAGTGTATTTAGGTCCGGCTGAGTATTTTGACCTTACGGGTTACTACTGGCCATTTTTTCGGTGTTTATTGGACAAAATGGAGGCGTCCATAAGCTAGTGTTCGCCTCCATAGTATTATGGGCACCTCCGGAAACCTGCTGTGGAAATGGGGCGCAGAGAAAATTCCCGCTGGCGAGGCGATAAACGCTAAGCTATCTGGTGATAGTGGGCGCTTTAGCAACGAAGATAGCGGGGATTTTATCAAGCTCCAGCCCGCATGAGGTTTTCGGAGGTGCCCTTATGGTAGATCGACGGCGATTTTTCCACCGCAACAGCGGTCTCCTCACTTCGATGGAACTAATTTAGGGAATCGAGCGATTTTAGAACACCGCATCGAGGACCTTCCGGAATTGCTCCGAGAGAGAGTCCTTAGGGGCCGTGATCTGAGGGAAGTCCGGCAACACCTCAGAGCATCCATCGAGCAAAGTCAGTCCTGGATCGGGAAAATCCACAATGCTTACAGAGATCTTGCGCACTCGGAGTGGTGTTCGTTCCTTCCATTGGAATTGCACGTATCATCTCCCCCGTAAACTAAGCATCTATATTGCTCAGGTTCACCCGCTGGGGACTAGGCCTCACTCGGGCACCGGGCCGATGCTGCCGCCGGGGACGAACTCCGCCGGGTAGTTGATCGTTTTGCAATCGGCTCGGCCCCTTCCCACCGCTGCGACCCAGCGCACCACGCGGCGCGCGATCAGAGTATTGTCCCAGGTCATATGGGCGAAGCCTGGATGGCACCATTCGAGCGAGTCGTTATCGGTGGACACCAGCGAGACCTGCTCGGGTACCTTGATGCCCTTGCGGAGGAGAAATGCCATCGTGGCCAGCAGCCGCGGCTCTTCCTCGATGATCAGCGCGGTGGGCGGAGTGGAGCGGAACAGGTTCTCGAGCAGGGCGCTGAACCCCTCCGGGGTCTCCTTCCAGTCCGGCAGGTTGAAGTCCCCGGTCGGGATCCCGTGGGCGACGAGTTCATGCATGAAGGCGCGTTCGACCAAACCCGGTGTTGGCTTTCTCCGGGTTTTGCGGGTGATGAGGGCGATGCGGCGATGCCCGAGCTCGATGAGGTGGCGCGTCGCGGCCTCATAAGCCGGAGCCTTGTCCGGACCGGTGCGGGCGATCGGCAACTCGCCGACCCGGCCATACAGGGCCAAGCAGGGCACAGTTTGCTCGGAGAACCATTCTAGGACTTCGACGGAACCGGCGCCTACGATCCAGGCGTCGGCGGGGGTTTTGGCGACCATCGCCTTGATGCGCAGGAGATTGTGCTTGAGCTGCACTTGGGATTTTCTGGTGAAAAACGCCACGTGACCTGCCGTCACGAGGTCGTGCTGGATCTGCTGGATCAGGCCGTCCTGGGTGCGGGCCTCGATCGGGACGTCGTGAATGAGAATGCCCACCCGCAGCGCCTCGCGGGTGGCGGCCGCCTTGGCGATGGTGCGGCTGCGGCCCTTGCCGTGCGAGATCAGCAGACCCTCGGCCTCGAGTTCCCACAGGGCCGCGCGCAGCGTCGGCGGGGAGACGTCCAGCTCCGCCGCCAAGCGCATCACCCCGGGCAGGGTGCCGCTCCAGCGACCGTCCCGAAATCCCTCGCCTCGGCCGCCCAAGCGCAAGTTGTCGTCACGCATGAGGCACTCGCCACCACCAACACTCCTGTCTATGTCGGTTTCACCACCATCCCGGACATATCCAATAGCGATTTTATCGATCAGCTGAACGGAAACGGCCATACTTGGACGACCTTATCCAATACGACGGCCATAAGCGATGGCGGCCTGTTAATCACCACCATATCGTCTCCTGCCGGTGGCGGGGTGCAAAGGCTCAATGATGGGCTGGCTCAAACTATAGAAACCGGATCAAACGCGCAAAGTGCCTGGTCGGCAAACTTCCTCATCGATCTCGGCAGCGTGCAAAACATTGCGCAATTCAACAGCTACTCGTGGCACTCGGCGCTGCGCCAAGACCAAGGTTATACTCTCTACTCCTCCGCCGCCGCAACGCCCCCCAACTTCTACTCGACGGACCCAGTTGGTGATGGGTGGACTTTGGTCGGCTCGGTCGCGACAACCTATCAAGATGACACCAGCCTGCCGCACCAGGTTGGAGTGAGCATGAGCGGTGTTGGGGAAGCCCGATATCTGTTTGTGGACGTCATTAATGGCTACAATAATGGCGATACCAAATATCACGGCTCCTTCTACGGTGAGTTCGACGTGGTGCTCGCAGTTGCCGCCGCCGCCGATGCCGCGACGTCCACGGTGGATTCCAGTCCCGCCACCGTCGCCAACGACGGCGTCTCCACCTCCACCATCACCGTCACCTTGAATGATGCCGACAGCAGTCCGGTCGCGGGCAAGACCGTGACCCTGGCTTCCGACCGCGGAGGCTTGGACACGATCTCGGCGGCCTCGGGGCCCTCCAACGCTTCCGGCGTGGTGACCTTTGCGGTGAGTTCCACCACGGCGGGTTCGCCCGTCTTCACTGCCACCGACACCACCGACGGCGTGGTGGTCACTGATACCGCTTCCGTGACCTTCACAGCCGGGGTGGTGAGCGCTGCAAACTCGACGGTAGCGGCCTCTCCCGCCTCGATCGCCGCCGACGGTGCCACCACCTCCACCATCACCGTCACCTTGAAGGATGGCTCCAGCAATCCGGTCGCCGGCAAAACCGTGATCCTGGCTTCCGACCGCGGAGCGACGGACACGATTTCCGCGGCCTCCGGGTCATCCAATGGGTCCGGTGTAGTGACCTTTACGGTGACCTCCACGACGGTGGGCGATGCCGTCTTCACCGCCACCGACACCACCGACGGCGTGGTGGTCGCGCAAACTGCCACCGTGACCTTTACGGCGGGTGCGGCGGGCGATGCAAACTCCACGGTATCGGCGAGCCCCTCCTCAGTCCCCGCGAATGGTGTCAACACCTCCACGATTACCGTCACCCTGCAGGATTCCAACGGCAACCCGGTCGCCGGCAACACCGTTACGCTGGCTTCCAATCGGGGTGCGACGGACACGATCTCGGCGGCCTCCGGGCCATCCAATGCGGCCGGGGAAGTGACCTTCACGGTGAGTTCTTTCACCCTCGGGAACCCCGTCTTCACCGCCACTGACAGCACCGATGCCGGGGTGCTCACCCAAACCGCCGCGGTGTCCTTTACCGCCCCACCGAGCGGGGCTATCGTCACGCATGAGGCACTCGCCACCACCAACACTCCTGTATTTGTCGGTTTCACCACCATCCCGGACATATCCAATAGCGATTATATCGATCAGCTGAACGGAAACGGTCATACTTGGACGACCTTATCCAATACGGCGGCCGTGAGCGATGGCGGCCTATCAATCGCCACGATATTGACCCCTGCCGGTGGCGGGGTGCGAAGACTCAATAATGGGCTGGCTCAAACGGTGGAATCTGGAGGGTCCTCAAACTCGGAAAGCAGCTGGTCGGCGAACTACCTCATCGATCTCGGCAGCGTGCAAAACGTTGCGGAGTTCAATAGTTACTCGTGGCACTCGGCGCTGCGCCAAGACCAAGGTTATACTCTCTACTCCTCCGCCGCCGCAACGGCGCCCAACTTCTACTCGACGGATCCTGTTGGTGATGGGTGGACATTGGCCGGCTCGGTCGCGACAGCCTATCAAGACGACACCAGCCTGCCGCACCAGGTTGGAGTGAGCATGAGCGGTGTTGGGGAAGCCCGATATCTGTTTGTGGACGTCATTAATGGCTACCTGAATGGCAATACCAAGTATCACGGCACCTTCATGAGTGAGTTCGACGTGGTCGTCGGTGGCGGTGGATCGTCGTCGCCCTTCGCCATCACGGAGATCGACTACAATCCTGACACCGCTGAGGTGACCCTGACGTGGAACTCGCGGCCGGGTATGACCTACATCGCTAGGTACTCGGGCGACATGACAAACTGGGGGGCGGACATGGGTGACGGTCTCACAGCAGTGGACGACGAGAGGCCGGACGACGGCGATTTCATTACCGAGACTTTCGATCTCACCGAGTACGGACTTCAGAATCTTGGCGACCTCTTCTTCCGCATCGACGAGGCGGAATAGATGCTCAGTTGAGAGGGAGATGAGACGTGCAATTCCGATGGCGGGATCTAACGATGTGACTCCAAACATGCTTACACTCAGAAATCTTTGCTCAGCCCTGACACGGCGCGCCATCCCAATCGACGGAACGGTCTTGGCGACCTGCCTCCGCGCCCTTTGTCTCATCGTCGTCTTAGGATCGACGCACCCCGCGAGTGCTGACACCAGCATCACCAGCGGCAACACCTTTACCATCGGTAACAGCAATGTGACGGTGGTGGGTTCCCTGACCACCTGGAACGACACCGGCACCTTGACGATCGAGGGCGGTGGCACCCTGCAGACCTGGCCGCTTCAGAACGCGGAGGTCGCCAACAACGACCACATCGTCTTGGCGGGGACCGGCGGCACGATCGCGCTCAAGTTCAATGGCAATGACACGCACTTCACCTTGAACGGCACGATCACCTCGACCGCGACCGGTGCGCAGATCTTGGCGGTCAACACCGGCAACAATGGGAATGGCGACCGCGAGTCGGTCACCTTCTACTCGGGGCTCCCCGATGT
>JBLHKE010000220.1:0-10580 GCA_047619485.1 Verrucomicrobiales bacterium
GCACGCGTCATCGCCAACCGCCAATGGGCTGCCCTGTTCGGCAGCGGCATCGTCGCCACCGTCGACGACTTCGGCATGCAGGGATCGCTGCCGAGCAACCAGCCGCTACTCGACTACCTCGCGGTGTCGCTCGTGGAAAACGGCTGGTCGATCAAGAAACTCCACCGCGCCATCGTCCTGAGCCGCGCGTACCAGCAGCAATCCAATTCGCGCGCACGCCTCGAGGCCGAGATCATCCGCGACAGCGCACTGCAAGCCGCCGGCATCCTCAGCGAAAAAATGTTTGGCCAACCGGTGCGACCACCGCAACCGGGCGGCATCACCGAGGTCGCATTCGGAAGTCCCAAATGGAAACCGAGCAGCGGCGAAGACCGCAACCGCCGCAGCATCTACATCTACCAGAAGCGCACCGCCCCATTCGCCATGCTCACCACCTTCGACGGCGGCTCCGGCGAGGCCTGCATCGCAAGCCGTGACCGTTCCAACACCCCACTGCAAGCGCTCACCCTGATGAACGATCCGATGTTCATCGAGATCGCCGAAGCCTTTGGCAAAACCATCGCCGCGGGAGACGGCGATGATCGCCAGAAGATCTACAAGGCCTTCCGCCGCAGCTTGACCAGAGCCCCCAACGATTCCGAACTCGCCCAGCTCACCAAGTTCCACCAGCACCACAAAAACTGGACCGCCCTGGCCCGCGTCCTCCTGAGCCTAGACGAAACGATCACCAAGCCGTAGACCGTCACTTCGATTTCAAAATCGAAACCCGTCGTGCTTCCTCTCACTCCCCCAACTAGCACCTCCGGTGTGACATCCCGGATCATTGCCATCATGCTCTCCCAGCTCATGGAACCGCTCCACGCGCAAATGCCCGAGCACTTGAAGGCGACGAGGATCCTCGAGTTAGAGTAGACCCGGAGGAAGCTTGCCCTTGAGCGATCCAAAAATCGCCGCGAAGCTCTCGCCATGCCTCCCACCACGTCTCCCTCCTCCACCCGCAGAAAATTCATCGCGGGCAGCGCTGCCGCAGCAGCCAGTCTCAACCTCGTCACGCCCGGCACGGCCTTCGGTGCCGACGCCAATAGCAAAATTCGTATCGGCTTCGTCGGTTGTGGCGGGCGCGGTTCCTTCGTCGCCGGCAACGTCATGATCCGTGGTGGCAAGGAATCGTTCTTCCGCGGTGGCAAATCACCGAACCTCTACAAGTCCGGCTCGGTCGCCAACGTGAAACAATTCCGCGAAACGATCACCGCCGGCAAGAGCGATATCTCCACCGTCGCAGGATCGGCAGAGACTACCCTCGTCACCATTCTCGGTCGCCAGGCCGGCGTCGCCGACGGCGCGCTCGATTGGGACAATGTCGCCGCAGACAAGACCGAGCGCCAGCCCGACCTAGGCGGCTTCAAAGCCTAGGCCACCAGCGGGCAGACCTCTTGTCTGCCCTGACCCAATATGCGATTCACCGACGCCCTACGGCTGCTGCTACTCGCCATCATCTGGGGCGCGTCGTTCTTGCTGATGCGTATCGCTGCGCCCGAGTTCGGACCGGTTCCACTCATCCTGTGCCGATCGCTCATCGCGGCGATCTGTTTCGCCGGCGTCTTCCGTCTCGCCGCGAATCGCGTCATGCTACGCAAGCACCTCGGCGACTTCTTCTTGCTCGGCATCGTCAACACCGCCCTCCCCTTCTCGCTGCTCGCCTACTCCACCCTCAGCCTCGAGGCTGGCTTCACCTCGCTGCTCAACGCCACCACCCCGATGTTCGCAGCAATCATCGGGGCAGCGATTTACTCGACCCCGCTGCGCAAACCGCAAGTCCTCGGGCTCGTCATCGCGCTCGCCGGCGTCACCGTCCTCTCGTGGGATAGCCTCTCTTTCAAACCCGGCGGCAGCGGGCTCGCAGTCATCTCCGCCCTGATCGCCTCCGCGTCATACGGCGTCGCCGTAAACTTCACCAAACATCGCCTTGCCGATGTCCCGCCACAGGTCGTCTCAGCCGGCGCGCTCGTCATGGCGAGCGCTATTCTTCTCATCCCCGGCATCTGGCTCTGGCCAGAGACCATGCCGTCAGCGAAAGCGTTTAACTGCACGCTGCTGCTCGGCGTCGTCTGCACAGCAGTCGCATACGCCCTGTTCTTCCGCCTGCTAAAGCATACCGGCGCGATGGCTGCCAGCTCGGTAACGTTTCTCATCCCAGTATTTGCCATCCTCTGGGGTGCCAGCGTCCTCGGGGAAAAAGTCGACCCACAACTGCTGACCGGCATGATCATCACCCTCCTCGGCACCGCCCTGACAATCGGATTGATCGGCCGCAGGAAGAACGCGTGACGTAGACTGAAACTCCAGCTTCGGGCGGCCATCTAATCACAAGCTTGGAATCCTGAATCACGCTCGAGTTTCCCACTGACGATCCCCAAGATGAGGATCAGACCACCGAGGATGCTGAGCGCGGTCTTGATGCCCAGACCTTCTAGCGCGTCGCTTCCGACGAGCCCACCACTAGATGAACTCTGGAAAAAGAAATGCACACACAGCACCCATACCCCTAGTAACATCGGCGCGGCGCTCAGTACGATCGCCCAGGCTCGCAGGTAATCTTTGCCGTAGTCAGCCCGCGCAAAGAAGCGATGTCGGAAGAGCGTCGCTCCACCGACACAGAGCGCAACCAAGGCGACCGAGCCAGCGAACGCGCACGCACTGATGGCGCTCTCAACGGCGCTGATATGAGGAAGGACGCGGTTCGAATAAGCCACCGGGGCAACACTTCTCAAAATTGCCTGTAAGGGATCAAAGTATAGCTGGTTAGCGAACCGCACGATTGGAACAAACAAACCGAACGCGACTCCTAGGCTGACAAAAATGGTGGTCTTCCTATCCAAGCTGATTATTCTACCCGCCAATTGACAATCGAATCTAGGGAAATCTGCGATGACCGCTGGCGACGTGATCTCGAATGGGCGGTGACGAGTCCGTTTCTGGTGGACTTCCCCCACGCTCATCCGCAGCTCGACCTTAGCGAGATCGAGCTGCCAATAACGCGTTTCACGGGCCACCGCGTTGGCTACTATTTCGAGAGCCTGATCGCGTTCTGGCTGGAAAATGTGCGCCACATCGATATGATCGCCAAGGGCCACCAGATCATCGAAGATGGCAAAACCCTCGGCGAACTCGACTTCGTCTTCCGCGATGAGAACGGCACCATCAACCACTGGGAGGTGGCGGCAAAATTCTATCTCTACTGCGCCGACCACCAGTTCGCCGGTAGCCACTTCATCGGCCCCAACGCGGGCGATACCTTCGAGCGCAAACGCGACAAGATCTTCGAGCGGCAATTGCCCCTCAGCGAAAGCCACTTTCCCGAAGTCGCCGTGCGCTCCGCCTTCGTGAAAGGGCGAATTTTCTACCACCCAAACCAAAAACCGCCCGACCAACTACCAGATAGCTTAAGCGAAAACCAACTGCGCGGCACCTGGTTGCGCCAGTCGGAAACCGCCTGGCTGGAGAGCTTGGGGGATACAAACTTTCGAATCGCGCGCAAACCATTTTGGTTGGCGGCAGGCGGCACGGGATATGAGTTATCGCTCGACGACCTACGGATCTGCCTGGAGCGACATTTCTCCAGCACGTCGCATCCGATACTATTCAGCGCTGGAGGCGCTGGAGGCGCTGGAGGCAAACAGCAAATGATCTTCGTAGTGCCAGATAGTTGGCCCAATTTCGACGCGGCTCGCGCGCACCAATCTTTGTGAAAATCAAATAGTAGTGCGATCCTGACCAAGCAGCTTGGCGCGTCTCGCCCCGAGTTTTTCAGGCACGTGACGAGACGCCCCAGGTTCCTTGGATCCACCACTTGCGTGTAACAATCACAGATCGTAATGCGTGACAGTATAGCGCTGAGTCACACCAGATGGGCGCAAGGCGCGGAAAAAACTGCGCTACAGACGGAACCCGAAAGCGCCGTCCCGGAGGGCGAACAACCTTGTCTGCCTAAGCTCAAATCGCGACACGCATCTACAGCTTCTCGACGTACAACCTCCAGAACTTGCGGACAGCAGTCGCTGGCACCGCCGCTCGCCACGTCTCGCGATCGATGTCAGCACCGGCAAGAAGAACTTCTGACGCTGGCGACCAGCTTCCGAGACCGTCCGAAATCTGCGATTGGTAGCTGATGTCGATCTTCCTCAACTGGCGCACGTAGTCGAACACTAGGTCGGCACCGATCGGAATCACGTTCAGCGAATATTGATCGGCCACCGTAGGATCGAGATCGAGCGCATACTCGAGCAAGTTCTTCAGGCCATCGATGTCATCATCTTCGTCAGGCAGACCCGCACCAGTGCGCTCCGCCCATGCCTCGTAGGTGTCATTGACGGTCACGGTGATCTGATCGCCCGTGAAGGAACCATTCCCGGTCGCATCGATGGCGAGCAGGTAGGTTCCCGCAGCAGAAAAACTCACGTTGGTGGCGAGGCTGTTAGGCTGCGTGAAGTTCGCAACTGCGGGGCCAGAAACCTGTGACCATGTTAGAGTGAAGCCAGCGGCCGAAGGGGTAAGGGTCGCGCTGAGCGAAACGTTGGCCGGCAACACGGTCACCTGGTCCGCGCCCGCATCTAGGGTGGAGTTGCCGCCCGGCGTGCCGCCAAGGGCGCCATTGAACCAGCTGTCGGAATCGCCCCAGCTATCACGCCGAGCCAGAGGGTTGAGGAGCGTGAGCGAATTGCCCTCTCCGTCGGTCTGCGGATACCAAGCGTCGTTGTAATCGAAGCGCAGGATACCCGCGTCATATGGCTGCGGCAATTGCAGGAGAATCCCCTCGCCACCATTGCTGAGCTTGCCGGTGTATGGGCCAACAACATTGATGCCACTGCCGTAGCGCGCCTCGAATTTCGCCAGGTCTGGCGAGACGACGACATATTCGCCAGCAGCCAAAGTCATCTCCGGGAAAGTGAAACCGATCCCGTCGCTGAAGCGCACGCCAGTCAGGTCGATCGGAATCGCGCCGGTGTTCCTGAGTTCGATGAACTCGAGCCCCTCATCGCTCCCGAACGGGTTGAACATGATCTCAGTGATGCGCAGCGCGTCGTAGATGGCGAGTACGCGATTGTATTCGACCTCCTCAGCGCTGCCGGGAGCTGGGATGCCAAGCCCCGGTGTCGGCAGGCGATCGTAGATGTAGACATCACCACCGCTGGTCGATGCACGCTGTGAATAGTCTTCCACCTGCTGGCCAAACACGACGCTATCGAGCGGTTGCAAGTTGACATCGAACAAGCCGAGCGCATCCATCGTCGCGCCAATCTTGAACCCGAGTTGGGTGGAGTTGTAAGTCACGAACCCACCAGCTGGCGCAAAACTCAACACCGGGATCTGGTAGAGTGCTGGGTTGCTATTGGCATTGTCAGTGAGGTAGAGACCGGCGAGAGAGACCGGCAGCGGGTCTGGATTGTAGAGTTCGATGAAGTCGTCCTCGAAGGCGATCTGACCGTTGGCGAACCACTCGCTGATCTTGACCGTCGCGGTGTTGCCAGTGCGCGCCGCGAGATTGTCAGAGCCGAGCGTGACCTGTCCCAATCCCCATGCCGCATCGTGACCGAGGCGGCTCAGGGAGAAATCGGCAACCTGCGAACCGAAGCCGACCGAATCGACCACCGCCCCGAGCTGGCCATACAGCGTCACGGTCTCGCCTCCGCGATCGAGCGTGAAGCCGAGTTGCGTCGCCGTGACGGTGACAAACTCGCCAGCGCCGATTGAACTACCGATCGGGAACACATATTTTTGCAGCACCAGCGGGTCGTCACTGATCGACATCCCTTCGAGTGCGAAACTGGATGTGCCTGGGTTGAAAAGCTCGATGCTGTCATCGCCACTGCTGTTCACCGCGAGGATCTCGTTGAGTCGCACACTGCCGGGCAGGCTGGACGAGACCGTCCAGGTATTGGAAACGGTAGGCGTATCCTGACGCGCACCGGCGAAGTTGTAGCCGTCGACCTCGACCGTGTAAGTCCCGTCAGCAAGGCTGACGAAGCCGATCTGTGCCTCGCGAATCGAACCAGCTGGATCGAACCCGTCTCCGATCGGCAAATCCGCACTCCACGCGCCGCCATTCAAGCGCCAGCGATAAGAGAAAATGCCTGGACCGCCGACGAGCAGCGTCGCATCACCGGAAGTCGTGACCGCGGATGGCTCACCACTGATAAAAATCTTATCCGAAATCAACGCGCCGAGATCTTCACCAAACCGACCAGCGCCGATCGCTGGTGATCCCGGTAGCAAGCTGAAGTCACCGTTGTCTGGATCGCGGTAGAGCGGCAGCGCGGCGACGTTTTCCACGCCGAGTTGATCAACGGTCTGCCCGGGGTGGTTCGGCCCGATCGAGGTTTCGGTCATCGACGGATCGTAGAGCGTGCGGTGCACCTCAAGCGGCGTGACGCGGGAGCCCGGCAGATCCGCACCACTGAAGAAGCGCGGCAGGTCGACGAAGATGTTGCTGTCGAGGTAGGCGCCATCGCCTGGGGTCGGACCGACATCGGTCGGGATGAAGAGATTCACCACGCCGCCCACACTCGGGTTGCCGAAGCGATCGTCGAAGTCCGGGTGGATCTTGTAGATGCTATTACTCTCGAAAATCGTCGAGGTATCGCGCTTCAGATTGATGGCATGGTCGACATCCCAGAAGATATTGCGAGCCACGGCGATCGTCGTGCCACTGCCGGCGTCACCGGTCGAGATCCCGTTGGCGTAACCCCGGTCTGAGGTCTCGTCGTCCTTGAAGACTCGGTGAAAAATGTTGCCCGCAACGTAGACATCGCCACCAAGGTCGATGTCCTCGTCTCCGGTCTGCTTGAAGCTATTGCCGATGATCTGCACGATCGGATCCGGCAGGCGCCCGCTGTCGACATCGATCACATCGTTGTGACCCTTGGTCGTGCCGAAGAAGTTGTTGCGGATAATGTATCGCCCGCCAGCCGGGGGTGAACCGACGCCTTTGACCTGCTCACTAACATTGTCCAATCCGAGCGCGTCTGCCTGCTCGTCCGCGGCGAACACGTCGGGAAAGCGCGAGTTCTCGAGGATGATCGAAGAGTCCTCGGTGTAGAAGAACCGGATATGGGTGCCGAGGAAGCTGACGTCATCGACAACGCACTGCGAACGGATAATCCCGATCGAACCATTACTGTCCTGTGCGTGCCCGACATCAATGTGTGCGATGTGGTTGTCCGGGTCCATCGAGTCGACGATGCGGATGCCATCCCACTTCGGCGGGCCGTCGGGGAGGTTACCATTTCCAGCCGGATCGGCGACGAAGGGCGCGCCCGGCACAGGCGAGAATTGGATGCGCATCGTCGGCGTGCCGATGATCTGCGCCTTGCCCTCGATGGTGAGCTGCGTGTTTTCGTCGAAGTAGATCGAGGTTCCTGGCTCGATCACTAGGGTCGTGCCGTCAGGAATGGTGACATCACTGGTGACATGATACGGCCCCGAAGCGGCCGTCCAACGCACCTCGCGGCCCCCCGCACCACTAGTCCCAAACCGGTAGAAGCCCATGTCCTGGCCGCTGCCATCTGGGTCGTCCGGTAGTGCCGGATCGGCCACATCGATCGCCGGCGAACCGACACCTAGCTGGTAGCTGTTCACGAACAAAGGATCCGCGTTGATGTTTCCCGTCCCCGGCCATGCCTCGCCGATGTCCGAATAGGTCGCCGTGATATCGGCAGGGTCGTAGTCAGTGCGGATCGGATCCGGGCTAACGATGATCGAATTCGAGATACTGTAGAAGCTCGCGGCGTCGCTGCCGGTCTTGTTCTCCGCCTGGATGCCGATGGTTACGTTGTTGGCCGAGGTCACGAAATCGAGCGTCAAATTCGCCCCAGCTTTCGCCGAGATGCCGATGTCGTTGTTAACGAACAGGCCGCGCACCACCGACACCTCTCCGTTCAAGTTGCTCATGCCCTTGTCGAAACAATTGCGACTGATGACGTCTTCGATCACCAAGTCGCCATCGAGCGTGTCGATACCATCGTCATCCGTGTAGGCGACCACCAGTCGGCGCAAGATCATCTGCTGCCCGGCCGCCGTGGCGTGCAGGTAAATCGCATCGTTGTCATCCGTGACCCCGTCCTCGCGGTAGATGCCGAGCATATCGGTGATATGACAATCCTCGAGCAGCACGCCTGTGTCGAAAGTCTCGATACCCGTGACCGAGCGCGCCCAGTGACAGCGGCGGAAAGTCATCTCGGAATTCGAGCCGCCCTGGGTGCCCGTCTGACCAATCTTGCCACGGTTGTCGGTGAGGTTGCAGTCCTCGAAGCTCACTGTCGAGCCGAGGATGTTTAGCACCCGCCCATGGCCGGTGTGACCACCGCGCGGCGAATGGCCTGCACGATGAATATTCGTCCAGGTGAAAGTCGCTCCCTCTGCTTCGGAGAACAGGATTTGCCCCCAAGACGCAGCCGGGTCGACCGCCGTAAAAGTGATCGGTTGCAACTCGGTGCCGAGCGAGTTTACCACGCCCTCAACAATCAGATCTTTACCAGCGGTGCTCTGCGAAGTCGCGTCGCCTACCACCAGAACCAGCGTGCCCGGATCGATGTTCAATGTGTGACCAGCAGGCACCGTGACGTCGTCGGTGATACGCATCACGCCGCTCCAGGTCGTCGAAGCGCCACCGCCGAGCGTCCCCGAAACATCCGTGATGGTGGGTGTTACCCCGAGACTCACCATCGATACGGAATCGCTCTGGCCTGCCGCATTCGCGGTCAAGGTGAAGTCACCCGGATCACTTCCGCTGCCGGCCGTCTGGCCGATCACCTCAAGATCGAAACTGATGTCCGAGCTGCTCCCGTCACCCTGCTTGATCTCGACCGCGAGCGTGTTGCTCCCGGTGACCAACTGCGCAGAAGATATCGTAAACGCCTCCTGCGCATCATCGCCCGGGGAGTCATCGCCACCCACCGTGTAGGCGTCGAATGCCATGTCCGAGGCCATGTTCGAAGTCTTACCCACCTCGACACCATTGAGATAGATCGCCGCGCCATCATCATAGGTGAGGTTCAGGGTCAATCCCGTGATCGCACTCGCATCCGCGACGTTGAAAGTTGTGCGGAAGTAGGTGGTCGCGTTCTTATCACCGCCCGTCTCGACGAATCCGACATCGGTGTCCTCATCATTGTCGCCGTAGCCGAGCTGTCCCGGTCCGGAATCCCACGACGCATCGTTGTAACCCGGGGCACGCCATGCCATGCCCTCATCGCTACCGTCAGCGAGGTACTTCCAGCTGCTCCCCTCCGGCAACAAGGTCAGCGGCGCACCGCCAGCACCACCACCAACCGTCACAAGTAGCGTACCGACCCCGTTGCGGATGTCGACCGTGTTCGGCGAGATAGAGACACCCGCCACGCTCGCGCTCAGGTCAGCCGTGGTCTCCCACAATTTGCGATCGAAGCTGCCATCGAGATTTCTAAAATCGACACGCACAAGAAATGGCGTCCCGGGCAAATAGGTATCGCGTGCTGTGAGAGCGATGCTGCCCTGCGCCACCCCGCCCGTCAGCGTGCCGGAAACCGCAGTCATCGAACCAGTATTGTTCCACACTGCCAACTCCTCACGGTGCAGCACCTCACCAGCGCCTGACTTGTCCGCGTAAAACTGCACGACCACACGATTGAGACCCGGCTTGATCACGCCATCGCCACCCGCTCCGACCGGCAAGGTCCAGGTGCCATCACGGGCGTCTAGGTTGGCCGCGAAGCCATTGACCAAGATCGACCGCGTGTAAGCCGCATGGAAATCCCCACTAAAGTTCACCGCGCCGGTCAGCGTCTGATCGTAGCCCTCAGCGCTCTGCGAGAGGTTGGTCGTGGCGGAATAGCTCTGCGGGATCTGCGCCAAGACGCCCGCGGTGCGCGAGGCGATAAAGTCTTTGTAATTCTCAAGCTCGCCGGCTGACACGAAGTTACCAATCGCTCGATCGAGGATAGGGTCGAGCTCCGCCGAGTTGAAGCGGGCGTCGATCAGATCGAGGTACGCCTTGTAGTAGAGCGGCACGATGTCCGGGTGGTTGAGGAATTCCTCAAGCCCGTTCAGCCCGTCGTAGACGAAGATGCTGCGATTGGGTGAGGCGCTGACGTTGCCGCCTCCCATCAGCGTGTCGAGGTCGTGCGGCACCAGCTTGAAACGCGTGTCGGTCACACCGCTGTAGAGCGCGAAGTCGTCCCCTTTCGCGCTCGTCAAACCTCCCTCTTGATTGCCCATCAACGCATCCACGGCCAAGTAGCGCACCCACTGGTCGACATCGACCACCTGTGACACATCATCGAAGTAGGTCGCGCCCGGCGAGTTGTTGAGCGCATCGGTGAGCGCTATCAGATCAGACCAGTCATCAGCCGAACCGTTGGTCTGTTTGAAATACGTATTCTTGTAGTCGTCCGGATTGTTGCCCTCGTAGCGCAGGTCCCCCTCGTCACCCGTAACATCGTCATCGCGCACCTGGTAGAGGTTGCCATTGCCATCGAGCGGGAAGTGCGCCGCCGTCCAGTCGCTGTCGAACTGCTCGACCATCGCGTAGGAACCATACATGCGCG
>JBLHKE010000221.1:0-10568 GCA_047619485.1 Verrucomicrobiales bacterium
ACATCGCCGACGCTATCCGCTGGGCAACTTCGCAACTCTAACACAAACAGAACCGAACCATGACAACCAACGCATTCAGCCCATACCCCGTCAACTTCGGCCTCATCGGAGCCGGCGGCATCGCCCAAGCCTACGCAGATGCCTTCATCCAGAGCAAGCGCGCCGACCTGATCGCCGTCGCAGACGTCTCTGAGAAAAACGCCAACACACTCGCAGAGAAGTGCGGAGCCAAGGCCTACAAGACGCACACCGAAATGCTCGACGCCCACCCGGACCTCGACGCAGTCCTCATCTGCACACCACCCAACACCCACGCCGACATCGCCTGCGAAGCCGCCTCCCGTGGCATCAACGTACTCTGCGAAAAGCCGCTCAGTATCAAGAGCAGCGAAGCGCGGCGAATGGCAACGGCGGCCGAGAAGCACGACGTGATCCTCACGATGGCTTCGAAATTCCGCTACGTGCAAGATGTCGAGATCGCCAAAAATTTCGTCGATTCGGGCAAGATTGGCGACGTAATTCTCTTCGAAAACGCCTTCACTGGCTTCGTCGACATGAGCACACGCTGGAACTCCGTCCCAGCCATCAGCGGCGGTGGTGTCCTCATCGATAATGGCACGCACTCGCTCGACCTGACCCGCTACTTCCTCGGCCCGATCGCCGACCTCGAAGTCATCGAAGGCCTGCGCACCCAGAACCTGCCCGTCGAGGAGACCGTCAACATCTGCGCCCGTAGCGAGTCTGGAGCCATTGCCCAGATCGACCTCTCGTGGACGATCAACAAATCGCTCCCCCACTACATCCGGATCTTCGGTACCAAAGGCGAGATCTTCCTCGGCTGGCAAGAGAGCAAGATCAAGACCGACGGCGACTGGGAAGTCTTCGGCACCGGCTACGACAAGACCGATGCCTTCCTCAACCAGCTCAACAACTTCGCCGCAGCTATCCGCGATGAAGAACAACTCGTCATCACCGCCGAAGACGGCATCGCCTCAGTCGAAGCCATCGAGGCTGCCTACCAATCGCTCAAAAAAGAGAATTTCGAGCCAATCATCCAAGCCAAATTCGCGTAGCCGGAGCGCATCGCCTCCCCGAAGGATCCCACCGAGAACCATGCCACCGACAAGCACCCGCACCCGCAGCAGCGTCAGCACCAGCTCTCGCATCCACCCGACCGCCATCATCGAGAACGGCGTCAAAATCGGCCAGGGCACCTCTGTCTGGGACAACGTCCACATCCGTTTCGACACGGTCATCGGCAAGGAGTGCATCATCGGCGAAAAAACCTACGTCGCCTACAAGGTCAAGATTGGTGATCGCGTCAAACTCAACGCAAACGTCTACATCCCAACTGGAGTCACGATCGAAGACGGCGTCATGATCAGCGCCGGCACCGTTCTTACCAACGACCGCTTCCCACGCGCAACCACGCCCGACTTAAAAGAGCTGCGCCCATCCGACCCTGACGAAGAGACCCTGGAGACCACCATTAAAGCCGGCGCCACCATCGGTGCCAACTGCACCATCGCCTGTGGTATCACGATCGGCCGCTGGGCAATGATCGGCATGGGCAGCTGCCTCACCCGCTGCGTCCCGGACTTCCACCTCTGCTACGGCCATCCAGCTAAACCAGCCGGCCTAGTCTGCAAATGTGGCAAGCCAACCTATCAGTTCGAAGACGGCATCATCCCCCGCTTCGTCGATCACATCATCTGCCCCTGCGGCCTGAAATACAGAATCGCTGAGGGCATCGCCAGCGAAGCCTAGGAAAAAATCTGCGTTAATCCGCGAAAATCTGCGGTTTAAAATACAAAGCCCAAGCAGCAAAACTCAATCCATTCGCGTTATTCGCGATTCAAAAAAGCAATGCCAAAGCCAACCCCACAATCCTGGGCCGTCATCGGCGGCGGCTTCCTAGGCATCACCCTAGCCCTCCGCCTCCGCCAGGCCGGTCACGACGTCACCCTCATCGAATCAGCGCCCGAACTCGGTGGTCTCGCAGCCCCGTGGCAGATCGGTGACATTACTTGGGACAAGCACTACCACGTCACCCTGATGTCAGACCTGCGCGCCCGCGCGCTCCTCGACGAGTGCGGCCTCGAGAAAGACATGCGGTGGGTCGAGACCAAGACCGGATTCTACACCGGTGGCCAGCTCTACTCGATGTCCAACACCGTCGAGTTTCTGAAATTCCCACCACTCCGCCTGGTCGATAAAATCCGCCTAGGCGCCACCATTTTCTACGCTTCAAAAATCAAAGACCCTGCCAAGCTGGAGACGATCAACGTCTGCGATTGGCTCAAAAAACTTTCAGGAAAGAACACCTTCGAGAAAATCTGGCTGCCTCTACTCAGAGCCAAGCTAGGCCCCAACTACAACCGCGTCTCAGCCTCCTTCATCTGGGCGATCATCGCCAGAATGTATGCCGCCAAGAAAGGCGGCCTCAAAAAAGAAATGTTCGGCTACCTACCTGGGGGCTACGACCGATTCATCAAACAGCTGGTCAGGGTCCTGAAATCCGAGGGCATCCACATTCAGACCAACAGCCCAGTCGACTCCATCGTAGCCGACCCTGAAACTGGCCAACAAATTGTCAACGGTCATCAGCGCTTCGACCAAATCGCCGTCACCCTCCCCGCAAAGCCCGCGCTAAGAATCTGTGCCGACCAATTGGCAGCCAGAGAACGCACCCAGCACGAAGCCATCGAATACCAGGGCATCATCTGCGCCTCCGCCATCCTCAGAAAACCAATCGCAGATTACTACGTCACCAACATTACCGATCCAGCGCCATTCACTGCCGTCATAGAGATGACCGCGCTAGTCGACCCCGCGCACCTTAAAGGAAACCACCTAGTCTACCTCCCAAAGTACGTCCCCCGCGATGACGAGGACAACTTCAATAAGAGCGACGCCGAGATCGAAGAAGAGTTCACCGCCGCCCTCTTAAAAATGTATCCGAGTTTAGAAGCGGAAGACATCACTGCCTTCAAGGTTTCCCGCGCTAAGGACGTCCTTGCGCTAGCCACCGAAAACTACACCGCCAACCTCCCTCCAGTCACCACCCAAGCCGGCAACCTGCACATCATCAACAGCAGTCACATCGTCAACGGCACCCTTAATATCAATGAGACAATTCAACTCGCAGAGCAAGCCGCCGAAAGTCTCGCGCTCACGCCGAACTCGACCCGCGCGAGAATGAGCCAACCGGTCACCGCTGTTTAAACAATGAAAGCCGAACTGAAAATGGTGCAGGTCGAGTGCTGTATCTGCGAAACCTCTAGTTCGAAAGTCTTAGGGGCCGGCGACGATTTCGAATACCACACCACTACAGACGCCTTCTCGGTCTCTCGCTGTGAAGAATGCGATCTGGTGTTCCTCAACCCGCGCCCTGACACCAGCGAGTTCGCCACGATCTACCCAACAAACTACCATGCCTTCGATTTCTCTGCCGAGGACTTTGGGCTAGTCCACAAAATCCGCTCCCGCCTCGAAGCCCGTCGCATCCTCAGCTGGTGTCGGCAGCTCCCGGACGATGCCCGGATCCTAGACATTGGCTGTGGCGATGGATTCCACCTCGACCTGCTACGCAAATTTGGCAAGAAGACCTGGCAGCTCGCCGGAATCGACATCGACCCGCGCGCCGTCGAGCGCGCACGAGCATCCAACTTCGCAGTCCATTGCGGGAGTATCGAGACCCTCGAACTGAAACCGGATCAGTTCGATCTTGCTATCATGGTGATGACGATCGAGCACGTCGCCTGTCCCACCGTGGCGCTCGAGGCCGCCCAGCGCCTCCTCAAACCTGGGGGGAAACTCGTGGTCGTGACCGACAACACCGACTCGATCGACTTCGCACTTTTCAAACACCGCCACTGGGGTGGCTACCACTTCCCGCGCCACTGGAATCTATTCAACCGGCAATCGTTCGAGAAACTCGCAGCAAAGACGGGCTTCGAAGTAGTCCGGCTCACCACCCAGGTCAGCCCGGTCAACTGGGTCTACTCGATCCACAACCGGCTCGTCGATCACCGACGACCACAGTGGCTTGTCAATTGTTTCACGCTCAAGTCAAAACTTTCACTCGGAGCCTTCACACTACTCGACATCGCCCTGGGCTGGATTGGTCGCGGGGCCCTTCTCAACGCCACAATTCGCAAACCACTGACTACTGACGACCAATGACAAAACTCGCCACTGCGCCACCAGGCATCGAACCTACCATACGACCCAAACAAAAGCAGAGACCGATTGCGATCATCGGCGGCGGGCTCGCAGGACTGACTGCGGCCGACTACCTTGATCGTAACGGGGTTCCATTCATCCTTTTTGAATCCGGAGAAAAGATCGCCGGACTTGCGCGCAGTTTCAAAGATGAGGAAGGTTTCAGCCACGATTTTGGTGCCCACTTTCTGACCAACCGTCTCGCCGATGCGATCGGGGTCGGTTCCGAATGTATCACCGTCAAACACTACGGAGAAGCCGTCTGGATCGACGGGAAGTGCCGTTCCTACCCCTTCGGATTGGCAAAGCTGCCGCGCATGGTAGCAAGCTTCATCAAACGAAAAATCAGCGCCGTCGGCCGAGCGCAAACGCCAGCGTCAGCGGCGGAATGGTTCCAGAACAGCTACGGTGAAGCTCTCGCCAACGAGGTGGCACTCCCCCTCATACAAGCCTGGAGCGGCGCCAGCGCCGATGAACTTTCTCCCGAAGTTGGCGAGAGTCTTCCGGGGAGCATCGCCAAAACTCTGTGGCTCAAGGTCGCAGCCAAACTTACCGGACGCGCGGTCGCCTGTGGTTACAACCGCGAGAAACCGGAGGGTGCCGGCGTCTACCACGTCTACCCCAAAGGTGGAATCGCGGTTATCTGCGAGAAGCTCGCCGAGGGCTTGGGAGATCGGATCAAACTCCAGTCACCTGTCGAGGCCATCACCGTCGCAAACGATCTTGTGACCACCGTCCGCGCCGCGGGGGTCACCTACGAAGTCGCAGCCGTGATCAGCACCGCCCCCGCACCCATCCTCCCACGACTTGTTCAGGGAACCGACATTCTGCAGCGCTTCGCAGATTTCCGCTATCGCCCGATGACCTTCGTCAACATGCGCTTCGAGGGACGCAAACTCCTCCCTGATACAGTCGTCTGGGTTCCCCAGGAAGACTCCCCATTCTTCCGCCTCACTGAAGCACCCATCTCGATGCCGTGGCTCGCGCCAGAAGGCAAGACGATCATCACTGCCGACATCGGCTGCCAGCGCGACGACGAATTTTGGACAATGGACGATGCAACCATCGCCGAGCGCTGTCTCGAGCACGCCGAATCGATAATACCCGGCATCCGCGACCGCTATCTCGGCTGCAGCGTCCTGCGGACGCCGATCGCCTACCCAGTGTTCCTCAATTCCTACGAACAGGCACGCCAAGATTTCGCCCATTCGACCGGCGTCGAGAACCTGATCAGCGTCGGGCGCAACGGCGAGTTCTCCCACATCTTCATGGAGGACGTGTATTGGAGGACGCTTGAAAAAACCGGTGAGCTCGTGCGGCACCTGAAACAGCAGTCGTAGATTTGGACATTCCCCGGCACGATGCTGCCCATGCGTGGCAAGGTTAAACACCAACCCGAAGAAGAGTCATTCCAAGCTCCGATCCGACCACCCAGCATGAGAAAAGTCTAAACTTCCATCGTCTTCCATTTCCCCCGCAAGAACAGCCAAAGCGCCAGCACAGCCAACAAGCCATCCGCACAGATCACCGCCCAAAAGACCCCCTTCGGCCCCATCTCCAAATTTTTAGCCAAGATCCACGCCAGCGGGATTTGCACCATCCAGAAGCAAATCAAATTCAGCCATGTCGGCGTCATCGTGTCACCCGCTCCATTGAATGCATTCGTCAGCACCATTCCCCAGGCGTAGAAAATATATCCGTAGCTAACTACCCGCAGGCAGTTCGCACCGATCTCGATCACCGCTGCCTCCGAGGTAAAAAAAGACACCAGCGAGCGACTCCAGATCAAGAACACCACCATCACCATGGCCATAAACCCCATGTTGAACCAACCGGCCAACCACACAGAACGCTCCGCTCGCTCCGGCTTCCCAGCTCCAAGATTCTGGCCTACCAGAGTCGCCACTGCGTTCGATAAGCCCCACGCCGGCAAGATGGTGAAAATCAAAATCCGGATCCCGATCGTGTAACCCGCCAGGGTCGAACTCCCAAACGTCGCCATCACCCTCATCAAGAACACCCAGCTACTCGTCGCGACTAGGAACTGTCCGATCCCCCCAACCGAAACCCGCAACAGCCGGAGCATCGCCACCAGGTCGAAGCGCCAGGCGCCGCCCTGCAACTTTACCCGCGACTTCCCAGCTCGCAGTGCCCACAGTTGATAGACGACGGCAACACTGCGCCCGGTCAAGGTCGCTACCGCAGCCCCGGTCAGCCCCATCTCCGGAAAGATCCACCACCCAAAAATCAGCAACGGATCTAGCACGATATTGATCGCGTTCCCCAAACACAATGCCCGCATCGCCAGCGCAGCATCCCCCGCCCCGCGGAAGATCGCGTTGTGTAGGAATAGCAGCATCACCACCACATTCGCACCGAGGATCACCCGCGTGTAATCGCCCCCAACCGCGATCACCTCAGCCGACGCTCCCATCATCCCCAAGATATCCTCCGCAAAAATCCAGCACGGGATCCCGGTCAACACGCCAAACGTAAGCCCGAGATAGATCGCCTGCGCGCCGGCCTTCGCCGCGCCCTGAGAATCTTTTTCGCCAATCCGCCGCGCCACCAGCGCCGTCGCCGACATCGAAATCCCGATCGCTACCGCATAGTAGAGCGTCAACACCGACTCCGTCAGCCCAACCGCGGCCGTCGCATCCTTCCCGAGTCTCGCCACCCAGAAGATGTCACACACGGCGAAAAGCGACTCCATCGACAACTCCAACACCATCGGGATCGCCAGCAACACAATCGCCCGAGAGATACTCCCCGAGGTATAATCATGCTGCTCGCCCGAGACCGCCGACTTGATCGTGCCTATCCAACGAACACGGGCACTTTTCATTTCGTTCTCGGACATCGGTCGGCACCCACCATCCAGATTCAACCCGAACAATCAAGCGCCAGATCACTGGGAGAAAAAGCGCCCCGTTCACTCAAGAGCGAGACCCTCCTTGCTCTCAGTCCAATCATGATCTAGGGAGCCACATACCATGAACATCCCAAGCTCTTGGCTCTACGGCCTCACCGGTGGCCTACTCATCGGCCTATCCTCCATTCTCGCTCTCGCCGCCAGCGGCAAAGTCCCCGGTATCTCAGGAGTCGTCGCCCGCCTCCTAAAACCTACCCCCGACGATACCGCCTGGCGCGCCATCTTCATCATCGGCCTGATCACCGGCGCAGCCCTCACCTTCGCCACCTTCCAACCCGCCACCCAGTTTCGCATCCCCGAAGGACGCAACCTCACCGTCTTTGCAATCGCCGGGCTGATCGTCGGGTTCGGCACCCGTATTGGCGGCGGCTGCACCAGCGGCCACGGAGTCTGCGGCTGCGGGGCCGGCGCACGCGATTCCATCGTCGCCACTATCACGTTTATGACCGCCGGCATCATCACCGTCCTCATCTGGAAACTTGTCACCAACTAACACCATGCGCCTCCTCATTCTCTTCATCAGCGGCGTCCTCTTCGGCACCGGTCTCGCCATCTCCGGCATGACCGATCCCCAGCGCGTGCTCTCCTTCCTCGATGTCACTGGAAACTGGGATCCAACCCTCGCCTTCGTTATGGGCGGAGCACTCGCTGTTTTCGCTACCGGTTGGGTTCTCTTAAAAAAACGTGGTCACGGAATTTATGGAGCCAAGCTCCCCGACCTCACCCCGGAGCCCATCTCCAAATCACTCATCATCGGCTCAGCCCTCTTCGGCATCGGCTGGGCACTCGGAGGTTTCTGCCCGGGTCCAGCCATCGCTAACCTCGCTGCTCTGCGACCAGAAGCCGGCGTGTTCACTGCAACCATGCTATTAGGGATGTTTTTCGCTCAAAAAAAGAAGGCCTCGTAGATCCTTTGGCCTAAAGAACTATTGTAAGAGACATAATTTCAAGGTATACTATTAGATTCCAGATCAATTTCCTAGAATCGAACCCATGCCAACCAAACGTGCTGCCAGCCTCTCGCTCGACCTCGACAACCAGTGGTCGTACATGAAAACTCATGGAGATGCCGGTTGGGAAGCATTCCCCAGCTACCTCGACATCGTCATTCCCCGCTTCAACGAGCTACTGGCCAATTTCGACAACCAGAAGATCACTGTCTTTACCGTCGGCCAAGACGCCGCTCTGGAAAAAAACCACGACGCGCTGAAGCAAATTTCAGCCGCCGGTCACGAGGTCGGTAACCACTCATTCCACCACGAGCCGTGGCTGCACCTCTACTCCCGCGAAGAGATCGAAAACGAGGTCATCAAAGCCGAAGATGCCATCGAGCTCGCAACCGGAGTTCGTCCGAACGGCTGGCGCGGCCCTGGCTTTAGTTTTTCCCCGACCCTACTCGAAGTGCTCGCACGCCGTGGATACGAGTACGACGGTTCCACCTTCCCCAGCTACCTCGGGCCACTTGCGCGCGCCTACTATTTCATGACGGCAAAACTCACGCCCGAAGAAAAAGAGCAACGTAAGCAGCTGTTCGGAAAATGGACTGAGGGCATGCGCCCGATCAAACCCTACGAGTGGCAACTCGACGGTGGCAACGATCTCCTCGAGATCCCAGTCACCACGATGCCGATCTTCAAGATCCCGTTCCACGTCAGCTACCTGCTCTACCTCGCCAGCTACTCGAAACTCGCCGCCAAGCTCTACTTTCGTAGCGCTCTTCGCCTCTGCCAAATCACCGGCGTCGGCCCATCTATCCTCCTCCACCCGCTCGACTTTCTCGGCGCTGACGATGTCCCAGAGCTAGGCTTTTTTCCAGCGATGGACAAGGGCGGTGCGTGGAAGTGCCAACTCGTCAGCGGCTACCTAGCCGAGTTTAAAAAACGTTTCGATGTCCACCCGGTGGGCAAACACGCCGAACTCATCCGTGCGGCCCAGCCACACCTCCCCTACAAGCAGCTGGCGCCATCCCGAGCGACCGCGTAGTCCTGTCAGCGTGAATCTAGATGCCTTCCAGACCCTCTGGCTAAAGGTGCGACCATACGCGCTGCCAGCTTGGTTGTGCTTCTTCGCCCTCCTGTGCCTGACCGGGTTGAACCCGTACTTCCGGCCAGACTACCACGATAACATCACCTACTACGTCGCTGCTGAATCACTCCTAGCTGGTGACGGCTATACTTTCCAGGGTGCCCCGATCGCCGACTGGCCGCCGGTCACCTCGCTCATCCTCGCCGCTGTGTTCGCCATCTTCGGCACCTCGATCTACGCTGCAAAACTCGTCTCCATTGCCGCCGCGATCATCTCCGTCCTCCTCGCCAACCGCTTGCTCCGACGCGAACGGCGACCCGATCGCCTCAAGACCATCGCGCTGTTCACCCTCACGCCAATCGCCCTTCTCACGGCCACCACCGTCGCTAGCGATTGGATTTGCGCTGCCTTCAGCTTTGCCTGTCTGCTCACCCTTTGGCACCTGCGAGAGAAGCGCGGCCTACCCCTCGCCATCGCCGTCGGCCTTCTGCTCGGGCTGGCCGCACTGACCCGGCAGACCGGCGTGCTTCTCGGTGCAGCCATCGCCGTCCAAGCCGTTTCATTCTTTTACAAACGAGGCATTCGTGCCGTACTCCCAGAAGCTCTCGCTGCCTGCATCGGCGCATCTATGTATCTCGGCTGGACTGCCTACACCGTCACGCAGTTGGCAAAGCACCCGCCACTCACCGGCAACTACGCCAACCAAGGCCTCGCCCTCTTCACCGACTTCTCATTCTCTGAGCTCGCCATCTCCATCTTCGACCTGTTCTGGAAATGGGACGACGTCCTCGACAAGATCGGTGTCCCAACCTCGATCGCTACCGCTCTGCTGATCATCCCGTCCGCGATCCTGATCACGGGCGTTATCTCGATCATCCGCCGCCGTCAGATTCAACCCAGCGATTTCTATGCGCTGGCCTTCCTCGCCCTCCTTTTTGGCTACCACTGGAAGATGGGTCGTTACCTCCTGCCGATCGCCCCCTTCCTGTTCGCCTGGTTCTTCGTCGGCCTGCGATCCATCTCGACTTGGTATACCAATCGCCGCCCAACCTCGCAACCAGGCCGCGACCTTCTCGTCCCAATCATCGGCGCTCTATGGGTCGCCCTGCTCGTCCCGTTGAACGCCTACGTCCTGTTCAATCAATCAGGCAACGGTGCCAACCGCGGCATTTCCCCACTAATTAACAACTCTCCCGCCGACTACTACGAAGGTAAATGGGCCGACCTGCACGCCGCCTGCGAAGCGATCAAAGATGACGGCCAACCAGGAGCGGTCGCCGCCTCTGGCTTCTTCCTCCGCTACGTCAAAGCATTCACCGGTCGCCAAGCCACCGACTCCGAACGAATGCCCGATGCCCCAACCGCCTACGCGATCTTCATCGCCGAC
>JBLHKE010000222.1:0-10565 GCA_047619485.1 Verrucomicrobiales bacterium
TCCGGCAACAATCGTTTTAGAATTCGCCCAAATCCACCCTCCGCTTTGGCGAATATTCCAATATACTCCTGCATCGGACGGCGGATTATGACTGAATTCTAAAACGTTTTGCTCGAAATCATCTAAGGGCACCTCCGAAAACCTCATGCGGGCTGGAGCTTGATAAAATCCCCGCTGTCTTCGTTGCTAAAGCGCCCACTATCACCAGATAGCTTAGCGTTTATCGCCTCGCCAGCGGGAATTTTCTCTGCGCCCCATTTCCACAGCAGGTTTCCGGAGGTGCCCATAAGGCCGACAGGCTCCTAGGAAACGGTTCTCCTGATCGCGGCGCATGTCGGGGGCGCTGGCTGGCTGGATGAATCGCCAGCAGCAGCACGTGATCGAATACCTCTAGGAGGAGATAAGAATACTGGAGGAGTCGCAGGGTGCTCCCTCTCTATTTGTGATCCTATTCCCGCGCCGCGGGATAGGGGGCGATGACATTTCCATCTGCCTCTTTCGCAGTGTAGTTGATCTCGGATCCGTCTACATCAACAACGATGAGGTGGCGTTTGGCTTGGGCACTTGCCATGTAGGGGCGATCGTAGGCTGTCTTGGGAACTTTTCGAGTTCGCACGCCCCAAGCTCCGTCACCGATATAGAGAACGCCACCTTCTTTCACGACTTTGCCTTTGAGAATGGGACGCGTACGCTTGTAGACGTGATGATCGTTCTCGAAGACGGCATCGACTCCAAATTGCTCTTATACTTCTCGGGCGTGAGAAAGAGGCTGTAGAAAAACTTCGCGGAATGCGGTGGTTTGACATTCGGCGGTGCCCATCCGCCCGGGGTGATGGTCTCATGATTTCCAATGGCGACGATCATCGGGATCATAAAACCGCAAGGGGTGACAGCCTTTTTACACCACGAGCTGACCCAGTCATACCACTTGCTCGCGGCGGTCGCCTTCGCATAGGCAAGTTCTCCGCCGAGTAGCGCAAAGAGCGGGTTCTCCTCGCCTGCGCGGGCGTTCATCGCATCCAGATACTCCCGGGTGTGAAACATGTCGCCGCCGGTAACGAAGCGGACAGGCTTCGAGCCATCGGCATCTGCGGTGCGAAACTTGCCCGACCGATCCGCATATTCTTCTGGTAGTTTGAACTCATAATTCGCCCCCGGCTTGAGTCCTTCAAGAACCGTCCAACGGATGAGGTTCGCCGTGTCAGCAAATGGTCGCGTTTCGATCTTGGCGGTGGTCTATTCTTCTGTGCCCGTCTCGCGCCAATCTAGCCCCAGCGCCACCCGCTCGCCCGCCGTGGGAATCATCTCGATTTCTGGCATCTGGGCACCCGATCCGAGACCGGGATCACCGCCCGCAAAGTAAAACCAATCAGCGCCTTTCCCGATGATTGCGTTGCCGTTTTTCCCATCACGCATCAAGACGAGGTGGAGTGTGAAATCGGAGCTGGTGTCCTTCGCTGGCTGGATGAACTGCGAGCATTAAAACGTGATCGATTACCGCTAGGCGGAGATTAGGATACTGAAAGAGCAGCAGGGGAGCCGATAGCCGAAATTCACGCATTGGCAGGGGAGGGCTCGCTACAGAAATTCATGGCGGCCGATCGTTCTTTCCTCTTGCGCTTGGTCGTCTCCCGAGAGCGTCGGCCCCGGCCTGGATGAGAGTGCGCCCCGTTGAATTCGGGGCACTTGTGTGACTACTGCTCGCCGTCTACGCTTCGGAACCCGAATAGATACAGGTGCATGAATCGGCTGTAGGCCGCCTGACGGTTCGGGTGATTTTCTAGAAAGCTTGGAAGCGGAATACGGCGGTGGCAAGACTGGTTGAAATCGAATCCGGCTGTGTCTACCAGCGGAAAAATTGGGGTCGCCGGCGGGATTCTGAGGGGCAACCCTCCGGAAGCCCAGACGAGCAGGTAATCCTCACAATCCCTGCTCTTCAGAACCCGCCGACAACTGCGCGCACGTTCGTAGTTGCCGTATCGATTGCAAGGCGCTTTTGGTTTCGTAGCCGCGGTGTCAGTTTCTGGCGTAAGCCCGTCCAGCCCAAGCCGGCAGACCACCCTTGGGCGCAATCATGCACTTGGTGAAAAGGCCCATCGCACCCGACGCCGGATCAAATTGATTTGGCGGACGTCGTTGTGTTGTATGCTTGCAAATCTTCTTTAATTCCATCTCCGGCGGCAAGGTGCCGGAAGGCTACCGTGCCGGGCTTGAGCAAGTGATCACCAAATTGATTTTGTCTGGAATGGGGTTCAGTGGTGCTGTTGGTGATGAATCGCTGAATCTGGCTTTAGCGGGCGACGGCTCTTATGCTCAGACCGCTAGTGGAACCCATTTCGATTCCCTTACCACCAACAATTCTTTCTCCGTCAGCTTCTGGCAGTATAGCACCGGCTTTGGCAACACCAGCGCCTTCTGGTTGCAAGCTCCCACAGCTGACGGCGGCCAGCGCGGCGCCCAGGCTCACACCCCATGGGCCAATGGCACGATTTTCTTCGACCAGTCCGGCTGTTGTGACGGCCCAGAACGCATGACGACTACCGGCGCGCTCGCCGACGTGTGGCAGCACTTCGTCTTCCAGAAGGATGGCGCAGGCAACCGCGAAATCTGGCTCGACGGCGTATTGGCTGCTTCAGCTGCAGGCGGTGATGCATCCGACCCCTTTGACGGTATCTTGACCATCGGAGCGGAGGGGCCAACAATGGCCAACAGCTTCGGCGGTCGCATTGACGAGATGGCCATCTGGAACACCGCTCTCGATGCAAGTGAGATCGGCCTGCTGGCCGGCGGTGCGGTTACTTCCTCACTCGTCCCAGAGCCGTCGGGCATCCTTCTCGGGTTGCTCGGCTTGCTCACCTTCGGCTTACGCCGCCGTAGGTAGAGACCCCAAGATACCTTTCATTGACGAGGAGCAGAACCCGAAACTTAGGGGTTGTAAGGAAATAAGTCATACAAAGATGTGCAGGAATTTTAGCCCGCACCAAGGCAGATTTCAGCGATTATAGCGGGCTATTTGAGTTGGAAGCTAACGCGGGTGATGGCCAAAATAACCAGCAGATTGTAGGAGTTATTTACTGACAAGCCCTTAGGGGGACTGGCTCCTGGTCGAAAGGGTCGCTTGGCAGCAGGCGAATCAGATTCACCGATTCGCAACGCAAGCGGCTTGCGATGCGCAGCACGAGGCTCCGGCAAGCAAAGTGCTTGCCGGGCTCGCGTTGGCATTGCCAACCCGGACGCGATCCTACGCTGGTATCCCCAGCTGATCGCGAAGACGTATGACGAGATTGTCCAGAAGGGTAGGGGGCGACCCAGGCTCCCCGTGCCAGATAGCAGAACTTGTCTTCGGGATGGCGGCGGATAGCCCGGGATGGGGATACACGCGGATTCGCTGTTCACCAGCAAGTTTGCGGAGATCTTGAAGCGCGGCGGAGTCACGCTGATCAAGCTGCTGCCGAGAAGCCCCAACTTGAATGCATTCGCCGAGAGGTTCGTAAGATCGGTCAAGGAGCAGTGGCTGGAGCGGATGATGTTTTTCTCGGAGAGGCAACTGCGAACCGTCGTGTCAGAGTCTGCCGAGTACTACGACCGCGAGAGGAACCACCCGCGGCCGGCGAACAGGCTGATCGAACGCAGCTCACCGCGGTGGGCGCGCTTGCCGCCTTTGAGGACAAACAGGTCATTCCGATGCTGCTGAGGCTGCGCGTCACCGGCGAGAGAAATTTCTGGCCGGTAATCAAGAATTGGGCAGCACACCGATCGCCTCCAACCAATCAGCACAGAGCTTCGGCCAATCAGTAACTGCCAGGCCATCCACATGCCGCAGTCCATAGCCGTGGCCACCTTTGGCAAACAGATGCAACCCCGCTTGCACGCCAACCTTCTTTAACTCCGCCGCATAGAGCAGCGAGTTCAAAGGGTCAACAAAATCATCAAAGGTTGTCACGAAAAAAGCTGGTGGGGTGTCCTTGGTAATCTTGATGTCCGCATGCAGCTGCTTGTCTTTACCAACGAACCCGGCCGCATACACGAAAATCGAAAAATCTGGACGTCGCGAAAATTTATCCACCCCATCAACCACCTCGTACTGGCACGAGCTATCACCAAAAAGCGAAACCCGGCCCGCCGTCTCGCCACCCGCAGAGAACCCGAGGATCCCGATTCGCTTCGGATCAATGCCCCACGCCTCTGCCTTAGACCGCACCACGCTCATCGCCCGCTGACCGTCCTGCACTGCCATCTCCCAACGCTTGTTCGCATCCCGGCGCGGGACTCGATATTTCAAAATAACACCAGTGATCCCGATCGAATTCAGCCACTCAGCCACTTCGGTGCCCTCCAAATCGTAAGCGAGAATGTGATGCCCACCACCCGGACAGATGACCACCGCCGCACCGGTGTCTTTGTCGGCGGGCGGTCGATAAACCGCGATCTGTGGCGTGCTGACATTGCCTAACTTGATGATCCGCCGCCCGGCGATGAGCTTATCATCAGGCTTCGTCAAATCCGCTTCTGCAGACAGTTCACGCGCTGGACCCGGAGGCACACCCGGCCAGAGATCAACAACGATCGGTTCGGCACAGGATGCATTTGCAGCCAACGCGAAGAACAGGGAGAGCGTTTTCATATAATCAGTGTGCATAATCTTTTTTTCAAATCAACATTCGCGTAATCCGTCTTGGGTGGTTGCTTCAATCAGCAACTGATGCGTGGTATTCATCAAGCCCGTGGGCACCGTCCAATTCAGTTGGCCACCCTCACTTAGGGGGAAACGAGAAACAACTAATCAATATCTACTAGTCTTTTTCGCCATCACCTGTGTTGGATTCGGCTCAAATAGCCCGCTATAATCGCTGAAATCTGCCTTGGTGCTGGCTAAAATTCCTGCGCATCTTTGTATGACTTATTTCCTGACAACCCCCTAGCGGTCGGCTCACCTCAACCAACACACGGGAATAGGTTTGCGGCTGCTCTTCTTGCAAACGCCGTCGGCTGCGCAATCTCACCGTGACCGTGCCGTCATCATTGCTCACGGTTTCACCCTGTGGGGGGAAGACAACTCGCAAAGGTGTCTTGTGGTTTACGAGACTTCGAGAATCTTTAGTTTCCCCCAAGGCTTGCCCTCGTCGTAGTCTTTCATCGACTTCGGTTGACTGCCGCCGCCGGCGAGAAAGAGCAGTTTCCCGTCCGTGCTCCACAGCGCTTTGCTGACGCGCATGTTGGTGTTCGCCTGCGCCAGACGGCCACCCTCCGCCGCGTCGAATACAGCGATGTTCCAATTCCCCTTAAACAGGCGTCCGGCCATCGTGAAGTGCTCACCACCAGGCCGGAAGGCGAGTGTCTCCATCAAGCCCTGGCCGATTTCGTCCCCACGCGCCGCGGCGAGTTTTTCGATTTTGCCGTTTCTCCACGACCATTGCTCCCAAAGCTGAGCGCCATTGCCAGCTGCAGGGTCGCGTGTCGTGCCCATGCCCGCGAGATAAACCGACTCGCCATCGGGTGCGAACTGCAGGGCGAACACTCCGCCGGTGTAGTAGTGCCCCTTGATGATCCCCCAGCCGGTGAAACTCGGAGTCTCGATACGGGCTGCCTCCTTGCCCGTTTCCAGTTCCCAAATCCTGACTTCGCCCATCAGATTTCCGGCGGCCAGATGGCTTCCGTCGGGGCTGAAGGCGACACTTTGCACTGGAGGGACGTGTTCGAACTCGTGCAAGGTGTCGCCGGATTTCGCGTCGAGAACCTTCACCGACGGCTCGCGTTCTCCGGCAGGTTCGTATTTGTACCCACCGACTCGATATTGGCCGGTGGCGCTCGCCAGTAGCTTGCCATCCGCGCTCCGCGCGCTCTGCCAGGACCAGAAACCGTGCGCCTTGTAACTGCGTTCGATGGCCTTGGCTGCCGGGTCTATCCAATGCAGCGTACCGTCGTAGTCCGCGGCGACCAGTCGCCCAGCAGCGGCGCACCAGTTCACGCCAGAGGCTATGTTCGGAAGTTTTGCGAGTTCCGTCGTTGCTCCTGTCGCGGGATCTATGCGGTGGATGCTGCCGTCATAGCAAGCGACGAAGAGTTCGCCGGTTTCGCTTTGATCCATCGTGAGGCAGTGCGCCGGCAAGTTGATGGTTTTGGTGTCTTCTAGCTTCATGCCAATACCTCCTCGATCGGTTCTGATTCGTCCTCGACGTGGTGGAAGGTCGGCAGGTCACTTAGATCGAACTCGGCATGCGGGTCGATCCCAAGGGCACTGAAGATGGTTGCGAAGAGGCGCTGCTCGTCGAACGGGCTTTCGCTGACCTCGATGCCATACTTGTCGGTGGCGCCGACGACGGCACCACCCTGGATGCCGCATCCGGCCATCGCCAAGCTCCACGCCTTCGGGTAGTGGTCACGGCCGCGCGCCTGATTGATCCATGGAGTTCTCCCGAACTCGCCCATCGCGACGACGAGCGTGTCCTCTAGTAAGCCGCGTTCCTCCAGGTCGGTCGTCAGCTGATAGATGATGTTGTCGAGGTCAGGCACGACCATCTGATAGATCTCGTGGTTGAACACGTGCGTGTCCCATGGCATGCCGTTGGCGACCATTACGAAAGGCGCGCCCTCTTCGACCAAAGAACGCGCCAACAGAGCGTGCTGGCCGAAAGTTCCCGAGCCGTAGCGCTCGCGATCCTTGGTGGGGAGCCGATCAAGATCGAATAGATGCGCACAACTCATGAGGCCGTTGACCCGCTCGAACACCGCGTTGTGTGAGGCGGCCGCAGCGCTTTTGGTTTCGTTCTCAAACTTCTTGCTGAAGTAGCGCCGCAGAGTTTCCCGCGCTTCGTGATCGTCCTGGGTGATCGAATCGATCTTCTTCGCGTGCGGAATCCGATACTCGCCGCCGACTCGCACGGGTGCATAGTCGGCTCCCAGCCATCCCGCCCAGTTGCCGTTCTCTTTGAAGCCCTTGAACTCGTTGCCTTCGGGGCAGGGGTCGAGCAGGACGAAGTTTGGCAAGTCGCTGTCGAGCTGGCCGAGCTGCTGTCCGATCACCGATCCTATCGTCGGACGGGTGAACGGCGGGCGATCCTTGTGCCCGCGTTGGAGTAAATTGATGCCCTGGGTGTGTTCGCTCGCCGAGGTGCTCATCGAGCGGATCACGGCCAGCTGATCGGCGATCGAGGCGCACTTTGGCATCAGTTCGCTGAAGTGAACGCCGGGCACTTTGGTCGGTATCGATTTGAATGGTCCGCCGGTCGGCGTGCCTGGCTTAGGGTCCCAAGTCTCGAACTGGCTCGGTCCGCCGCACAGCCACAACAGGATGCAGTGCTTGCCGCGACGCTTTGCCTCCTCGGCAATGGCCTGCGGCGTGAATAGCCCTTGCCAGCTCAATGCCGACACCGCGCCTGCAGTCATGCCCTGCAGGAACTTCCGGCGATGGATCTCGTGGTCGGGGCCGCCGCACTGTTTGGATGGGACTTTGATTGGAGTCGGGGTTAATGGTTGGTGTGGAACTCGGCGCCTGCGATCAGTGCCCACAGGAGCTGGCGGATCGCTGCTTCTTTGTGTTCAGCTCTGTCGCTGAGGAACCGCGCTGCCACCTGTCGGTCATCGCTGTCTGGCGCGCGACCGAGCACGGTGAGGAAGCTTCGCTCGACGATGGCGTCGGTCTTGTCGAGCGCGTTCAGTTCGCCGACGAGCGGCAATTCCTCCGAGCGTAGAATCCTATCCAAATGCGGGCTGTTGGTGACGAACATTGCGTATTGGACCGTCGGTGTTGACGATGACGCCAGAGCGGTCGGAAGCCCGGTGACGAAAGGTCCGCGATGTTCGGTTTCGCCGGGGATTGTCCCGTCCACCGCCGGTTGGGCGCCGAGGGCAACCAAGATCGATCGGTAGAGCGGTTCCGCCGCGAGCGGCTTATCGAGCGCGAAGGCGAAGCTGGCGGGCTGCGGGCGAGCCCCGCTCTCGTGTTGGTAGGTTCCCGCTTGATAGGCGCGACTGCCGATGATTGCGGCGAACAGTCGCCGGACGCGGTAGCCACTGTTGGCAAAATCTTCGGCCAACCAGTCGAGCATCTCGGGGTGGCTGGGCGGGTGGGCGGAGTCCATCTTATCAACCGGGTGAACGATGCCGCGCCCGACGAGGATGGCCCACGCCCGATTGACGAAGGCCTTGGCGAAGTCAGGGTTCTCGTCGATCGCCACTCGCGCCAACTCAACCCGCCGGGAGAACTTCGGAGTGGGCGTCCGATCGACTTTCGTCGTGAGTTTGATCTTCTTGGTCTTCGGGTCGGGCTTTGGAGGCGTGATCCAGTCGCCCGGCGGAGCGATCACGTAAAAGTCCTCGCGGTCGGTTTCTCGTTTGCCTTCCGGTTCGGTAACGGTCTCGCCAGAGAGGAACTCGAGGCGCATCTCGGACGTGTCGCCCTCGAGGTTGGCGAAGCTCGCATAGCCACCCGCAGCAGCTTCGCCTAGAGCGGGGCCGTCGGGTGTTTGCACATTGCGCGTGCGGCTGAAGAAGCCGACCAACGCATGATAGTGACGTTGTCCGATTTCAGGGGCGATCGGGTGGTTGTGACATTGCGCGCATTGCACCTGCTTGCCGAGAAGGGCGGCGGAGGTCGCGGTCGCCATGAGGTTGGGGTCGTCGCGCTGTTCGTAGAGGAACCACGCGGCCCCCCGCGCTTCAGGTTCATCCGCTCTGGCGACGATCATATCCCGCGCTATCTGGTTCCAGCGGCGCTCCGTCTCGAAGGCCCAGCGCAGATAGGGCAGCAGGTGTTTCTCACGTTCGCCGCGGTCCTTGCCCTTGCCGGTGGCGCGCCCGAGCAAGGCATGACCGAAGACTTCAGCTAGATGCCGCGCGTGTGCTTTCGATGCCAGCAGCTCGTCCGAAAGTTCCTCACGTTTGTTGGAGGAAGTACGGGCGAGGAAACCTTCGCGCTCGGTGGCCGTGGGGATGCGCCCGAGGAGGTCGAGATAGATCCGCCGGACGAAGCTGCGGTCGTCGCATCGTCCTAGCACGGTGATCTCCGCCTCGTGCCAAGATTTGGAAAGGAAGGTGTCGATCGCTAGCGTCGGATCGATGCCCGCCGGGAGCGTCCATCTCGATCGCATTGGCTCGGCTGGCGCTACTTTATCCAAGCCTTCGATCCACTCGCCAATCAGTTCGATCTCCTCCGGCGCGAGCTGCGCCTTCGGCGGCATGTGCGGATCGCCTCCGGCTTGAATCGATTGGAAGAGCAGGCTCTCTGCCGGATTGCCCTTATGAATAACTTTCCCCGAGTCGCCCCCCGTCATTGCGGACTCGGGGGTACGTAGATCCAACCCGCCTTTCTGTTTTGCGCCGCCGTGACACTTCGTGCAGTTCTCGCGAAACAGCGGCGCGACATGCGCAGACCAGAGATCGGCACGCGCGCTCGAGGCGCCCGTGCTCGCCAGGATCACGAGCACGAAAATAGAGGTCAGAGTCTTCAGGCAGAAACGCGGGTAGTTGGACGCGGTGATCAGTAGAGTGATTGGTTTATCGTGCATGCGCAACAGACTTACTTTAAAAATCGCCAAGCAATGTAACGAACAGCTCCGGCGTGGTGTGGTAACGACTAGCCGTGAAAAAATGCTTCCAACTCTCGCCGATCGTTATCGCCCTGCTCTTATTTTTCGCCCCCATCTCCCACGCGCTCAACATCCAAATTTTGCCGGGAAATGGCGATTTTGCCCCAGACGATCCCGGGGACGCCAAAATGCTGTTCTTGATGAACGCGGCCGCCGAATACGGGGAGGACATCATCGAGGACGCCGGGACGCTAGCGATCACCAATCTCTTACGAGATTGGCGTTGGCGGGAACGCGGAGGCGGACGGAGATAGGATCTCCGGTGGCTGGGTGACCGAGGCGACGATCAGGTTCGAAGTCAACTCGGGCTATGGCAGTTCCCCTATCACCGATTGGTACTACAACGACGATCCCAGCGACCACTCCGAGTTCGATATGCAGCCGATCCTGTTCCGCAACATCCCGGGCGGACTCTCCGCGATCGAATTCAACGGCCCCGCCTCTTGGTAGATGGCTGGCGAGATGAACCTCATCGGTTCGACGCTTCATTCTGTAGCGATGGTTCGCGGTGCCCCAATCAAAATTTCCGGCGGGGTCGACATCGTTAGCAGCAGCATCTGGCGCGCGCGCACGACGGTCAGCGGTGGGATTGTGAAGGGATCCGATGCGGACGACCTGCTGGTGCTCACCAGTGGGACTCGACTGACCCTGAACCGACTCAACGAAGGCCAGATCGGATTCGTTGTCCGGATTGTGCGAGATGGATGTCCGCCTTTTCAGGTCGAGCGTCGAGGTTCAGCCCGCAGCCGATGCCGCACTCATCATCACCAGCGGACTGCCCGGCGACAGCGGTGTCCAAGTCCATGTCCTTCCCGACGCTGTTTACGTCAAACTCGTGCGTGAACAGAGCTTCGCCGCGTGGGCAATCTCCCAGGCGCTTCCCTCCAACGGCAGTTTCTCCGACTCGAAACTGCCCAGTGATTGCTAAAAAAGTGGTATGATGACCCCGGTGTCGGGCGGGGTTGGAGGAGGGCAATG